>NZ_CAXFDV010000244.1:0-3251 GCF_964001545.1 uncultured Aquincola sp. | reverse complement strand
CGGCTGGCGGCAGCCTTGCTGGGCATCCGCCACCTCGTGCTGCCGATGCTGGCGGTGGTGTTCGTGCGCTTCACCGACCTCTCGCCGCTGCAACAGGTGGTGATCGTGGCCTTCTCGGCCTTGCCCACGGCGTCCAGCTGCTATGTGCTGGCGGCGCGGCTGGGCGGCAACGGCAGCTTCGTGGCCGGGCTGGTCACGGTGTCCACCCTGCTGGGCATGGCCAGCGTGCCGCTGGCCCTGGGCGCTTATGCGGCGCTGGGGCCGGTGGCGGGCACCACGCTGCGCTGAGCCAGCGCCCAGGCTATGTGCTCGGCCAACAGCGGGCTGGCCTGCGCACGGGCGGCCTGCAAGGCACTGGCCATGGCTTCATCCGCTGCCACGCGCAGCGCATTGCCCATGGCCACCGCCAGATTGCGCCGCCAGCGTTCGTGGCCGATGCGGCGGATGGCGCTGCCTTCGGTGTGGCGCAGGAAATCGGCTTCCGTCCAGGCCCAGAGCTGCAGCAGCGTGGGGTTGGCCAGCGCGGGCCGCCGGTCGAAATCGGGCAGCACCGCGCGTTGGGCGAACTTGTTCCAGGGGCAGGCCAGCTGGCAGTCGTCGCAGCCGTAGATGCGGTTGCCGATGGCCGGACGCAGCGCCTCGGGAATGGGGCCGGCATGCTCGATCGTCAGGTACGAGATGCAGCGCCGCGCATCCACCACCTGCGGCGCGACGATGGCCTGCGTGGGGCAGATGTCTAGACAAGCGCTGCAGCTGCCGCAGTGGGCGCTTTCGGGCTCCGTCAGCGGCAGCGGCAGGTCGACGAACAGCTCGCCCAGGAAGTACATCGAGCCCGCATCGCGCTTGAGCGACAGCGTGTGCTTGCCGCGCCAGCCCAGGCCGCTGCGGGTGGCCAGTGCCACCTCCAGCACCGGGGCCGAATCGGTGAAGGCGCGGTGGCCGAAGGGGCCAATGGCCTCCGTCAACCGGTCGGCCAGCTTCTGCAGCCGTGAACGCAACACCTTGTGATAGTCACGGCCCCGCGCATACACCGAGACGGTGGCCAGGCCGGGCGTGGCCATGCGCTGCCACTCCTGCTCGCGCCAGTGCGGCGCGGTGTCGCGCGGCAGGTAGTCCATGCGGGCGGTGATCACCCGCACGGTGCCCGGCACCAGCTCCTGTGGCCGTGCGCGCTTGAGCCCATGCGCGGCCATGTAATCCATCTGGCCATGAAAGCCGTTGTGCAACCACTGCAGCAAGCCCGGTTCCGCATCATGGAGGTCGATGTCAGCCACACCGATCTGGGAGAATCCCAACTCCTTGGCCCAAGCGCGCAATTGCCCCAGCAGTGCCTGCCCGTCGATGTCGTGAAGACGCTCCCGCATCGCTCCATTCTAGAAACCCGCTTGCTGCGCTGGCCCGACGAGGCCGCCTGCGAAGCCACCGCCCGTGCCCTGGCCGCCCAGCCGCTGCTGCGCGATGCCTTCATCGAACTGCATGGCCCGCTGGGCGCCGGCAAGACCACGCTGGTGCGCCACCTGCTGCGCGCGCTGGGCGTGCAAGGCCGCATCAAGAGCCCCACCTATGCGGTGCTGGAGCCGTACGAGCTGGCCGATGGCCTGGCCATTTCGCACTTCGACTTCTACCGCTTCGAAGATGCGGCGGAGTGGAGCGATGCCGGCTTTCGCGACGTGTTTGCGCAGCCCGGCCTGAAGCTGGCCGAATGGCCCGAGAAGGTGGCGGCTGCCCTGCCCCCGCCCGACCTTCGCCTTGAACTCGAACCCCAAGAGGACGACCAACGCACCGTGACCTTTCAAGCCCTGACTCCCCGCGGCCTGGCGCTGCTGCAAGCGCTGTGAGCCCGAAGCTGCCCAACCGCCGCCATCTGTTGCGCCAGGCCGGTGGCCTGGTGTTGATGCTCGGCGCTGCCGACCTGGCCTTCGGCGCCAGCATCGTGGCCGTGCGCGTGTGGCCGGCCGACGCCTACACCCGCGTGACGCTGGAAAGCGACCAGCCGCTGGCCGCCACCCACCAGCTGGTGACCGACCCCGACCGGCTGGTGGTGGACATCGAAGGCCTGGAACTCAGCGCCCAGCTCAAGGAGCTGATCGGCAAGGTGCGCAGCGACGACCCCTTCATTGCCGGCGTGCGCGTGGGCCAGTACCAGCCGCGTGTGGTGCGGCTGGTGATCGACCTCAAGCAGGCCACGGCGCCGCAGCAGTTTGCGCTGGCGCCGGTGGCCGCCTACCAGCACCGGCTGGTGTTCGACCTCTATCCCACGCAACCGGTCGATCCGCTGCTGGCCTTGATCCGCGAGAAGGAACAGTCCGAGCGTGCGGCCGCCCAGTCGGTGCAGGACGCGCTGGGCGAGTTCATCGGCAAGGTGGGCTCGCAGCCGCCGGTGGCCGCCGCGCCCGCACCCGCACCCGCCCCCCTGCCGATGCCCGCGCCCGGACCGGCGCCGCGCCCCATCACCCCACCCCCGCCCGTGGTGGCCGCCGCCCCGGTGCCGCCGCCGGTGCCGGCCGAGCCCGGCCCGCGCGCCGCGCTGCAGAACAAGATCGACCGCCTGGTGATCGTGGCGCTGGACCCCGGCCATGGCGGCGAAGACCCCGGCGCCATCGGCCCCAGCGGCCTGCGCGAAAAGGACGTGGTGCTGCAGGTGGCGCTGCAGTTGCGCGAGCGCATCAATGCGATGCCCGGCATGCGCGCCTTCATGACGCGTGATGCCGACTTCTTCGTGCCGCTGGCCGAGCGGGTGCAGAAGGCGCGGCGGGTGCAGGCCGACCTCTTCGTCAGCATCCATGCCGATGCCTTCATCACGCCGCAGGCGCGCGGGGCTTCGGTGTTCGCCTTGTCGCAAGGCGGTGCCACCAGCACCGCGGCACGCTGGATGGCCAACCGCGAGAACGCGGCCGACGTGGTGGGCGGAGTCAACCTCAAGTCGGCCGATGCGCAGGTGCTGCGCGCGATGCTGGACATGAGCACCCATGCGCAGATCAAGGACAGCCTGCGCGTGGGCGGCGAGGTGCTGGGCGAGCTCGACCGCGTGGGCAAGCTGCACAAGGCCAAGGTGGAACAGGCCGGCTTTGCGGTGCTCAAGGCGCCCGACATCCCGAGCATCCTCGTCGAGACGGCCTTCATCTCCAATCCGGAAGAAGAAGACAAGCTGCGCAGCGCCGACTACCAGCGCCAGCTGGTCAAGGCCCTGGCCACCGGCATCCAGCGCTACTTCGCGAAGAACCCGCCGCTGGCGCGCAACCGGCAGTTGT
>NZ_CAXFDV010000243.1:0-10547 GCF_964001545.1 uncultured Aquincola sp. | reverse complement strand
CAGCAGGTGCAGGGGGTGTGGTGGAACGAAGGCGGCATGCCCGACGACACGCCCATGGCCCAGCGCCGGCTGGCCACGCTGCAGCAGTGGCTGGCCTGGCAGGGCGTGATGGCCGAGGTGCAGGTGCAAACCACCCGCCTGCCCATCGGCGAAGCGCTGCTGTCGCGCACGGCCGACCTCGGCACCGACCTCATCGTGATGGGCGCCTACGGCCACGCACGTTGGGCCGAGGCCGTGCTGGGGGCGCTTTCAGCAGCCCGGCTGTGCCTCCTGCGGCGCACGCACCAGCAGCACCGGCACTTGCGCCAGGCGCAGCACCTGCTCCGCGTCGCTGCCCAGCAGCAGCCGGCCCACCCCGCGGCGGCCATGCGTGCCCAGCACGATCAGGTCGGCCCGCCACTGCCGTGCCTCCTGCGTCACCGCGTCGCACACCCGCGTGGCAAAGCGGTCGCACAGCACCGGCTCGGCCGGCACGCCAGCGGTTTCGGCCTGGGCGCAGGCCTGCTGCAGCACGGCTTGGCCGGCCTCGCGCATCAACGGGATCACGTCGCCCAAAAAGGCCGTGCCCGTCTCGAAGCCGGTGGCAAAGCTCAGCTCGTCCACCACGTGCAGCAGGCGCAAGCGACCGCCGGTGAGACGGGCCAGGGCAATGGCCTCCTGCAACCCGCGCTGCGAGGTGGCACTGCCGTCGACAGGAACCAGGATGCGTTGGTAGGCCATGGCATGGAACTCCGTGTGTGCTTCGATGCACCCAGTGTTGCCAGTGCAGCGCCGCCCGCCCTTGATGCCGGTCAAGCGCTGGTTCAGCGGACGCGCCGCCTGGGGCTACAGTGCCACCAAAGCGGGCTGCCTGAGCGCCCCGCGCCACTCAACCAACCCAGGAGCTGACATGACCGAGCTGTCGAACCCACACGCCCTTCAAGACCGCATCACCGAAGGGCTGCGCCATGCGGTGGACGACGCCGATGCGCTGATGCAATCGGGCCTGAAGCAGGGCGACGAGCAGGCGCAAGCCCTGCGGGACCGCCTGGCCGCGCGCCTGCAGCAAAGCCGTGAACAGCTGCAGCTGCTGGAAGACGAAGCCATGCTGCGCGCCCGCAGCGCCGCCCGCGCGGTGGACCACCAGGTGCAGGCCCATCCGTATGCCGCCATCGGCGTGGCGGCGGCGGTGGGCGTGATCGCCGGTCTGCTGGTGGCCATGGCCCGCGAACGCTGAGCAGCGCCGCCCGCGGGCGGGCCCGCGGCTCAAGATGCGCACCGGCCAGCCGAAGACAGGACACCCCCGGGCAGTGATCGCCCCCTCTTCGCCCGCGCCACCGTGCAAGCCGCCCGCCCTCTCCTGCCGATGCCCTTTGCCGCCCTGGCCGCATGGGGCACCGCCACAGCCCGGAGTGGCCGATGCAGCCGCTGATCGACGCGCTGGAGCGCCGCCTGGCGCTGGAACGCGCCGCCCGCAAGCTGGCCCAGCAGGAGCTGCGGGACGTGCAGGCCCGGCTCGACCGCCTGCTGGCCGAGCAGGACGCCACGGTGCGTGCCCGCACCGAAGAAGCCCGCCAGGCCCGCGACGAGGCCCTGGCCGCCAGCAATGCCAAGAGTGCGTTCCTGGCCAACATGAGCCATGAGATCCGCACGCCGCTGACCTCCATCATCGGCTTTGCCGAGCTGCTGATGCAGCCCGGCCGCGGCATGGTGGACCGCGAAGAGGCGCTGCAGGCCATCATCCGCAACGGCCGGCACCTGCTGGAAGTCATCAACGACATCCTGGACCTGGCCAAGATCGAGACCCAGCAGGTGGAGCTGGAGCAGATCGACCTGCCGCTGCCGGTGCTGCTGCGCGACCTGAATGCACTGGTGGCCGGCCGCGCGGCCGAGCGGGGCCTCGACTTCCAGGTGGTGCCGCATCTGCCGCTGCCGCCCGCGGTGCGCACCGACCCCGTGCGGCTCAAGCAGGTGCTGCTGAACTTCCTGAGCAACGCCATCAAGTTCACGCCGCGCGGCAGCGTGACGCTGGAGCTGCACTACCTGCCCGAGCTGCCGGCCATGCGCTTCGTGGTGGCGGACACCGGCATCGGCATGTCGCCGGCGCAGCAGGCGCGCCTGTTCCAGCCCTTCACCCAGGCCGATGCCTCGACCACGCGCAAGTTCGGTGGCTCGGGGCTGGGGCTGTACATCTCGCACCAGCTGGCCAGCCTGCTGGGTGGCCAGGTGAGCGTGAGCAGCGAGCTGCAGCGCGGCAGCCGCTTCACGCTGGAAGTGCCGCTGCCGGCCGCTGTCCCCCGGTCTGAATTGCTGACGATGGAAGGCGACCTGGTGGACTACGGCCGGGGCGACTTCGCGATCACCGCCATCTCGGTGCCCGATCTGGCCGGTCGCGTGCTGCTGGCCGAAGACGGCCCGGACAACCAGCGGCTGCTCACCGCCTTCCTGAAGCAGGCGGGCCTGGGCGTGACCGTGGCCGGCAACGGCAAGGAAGCGGTGGAGATGGCGCTGCGCCAGGACTTCGACCTCATCCTGATGGACATGCAGATGCCGGTGATGGACGGCGAGACCGCCGCCCGCCGGCTGCGCGCTTCGCACTGCAAGGCCCGCATCGTGGCGCTGACCGCCAACGTGATGAAGGGCGACGTGCAGCGCTACCGCGACGCCGGCTGCAACGACGTGCTGGCCAAGCCGGTGGACCGCGAGCGCTTCTACGAAGTGATCCGCGAACACCTGGGCCTGGGCTTCGAGGGCGACGAGAACGAGGCCGCCTTCCAGCGCGAGATGGCGCAGCTGCGCCAGGCCTTCCGTGCTGGCCTGCCAGCGCAGGTGGAGGCCATCCGCGAGGCGCTGCGCAGTGCCGACTGGGCGGCCCTGAGCCGCGTGGTGCACACGCTGCGCGGCACCGCCGGCTCCTTCGGCCATGCCGTGCTCAGCGAGCAGGCGGGCGACGTGGAAATGGCGCTGCGCGGCAGCCACCCGATGCGGGCGGCGGTGCTGTGCGAGGGTCTGCTGCTGGAAGCAGCGGCCGTGCTGCGAAGGCCAGAGCCCGCCATCCCTACAGCGTGAAGCGCTGCTCGGGCAGGGCCCGCAGCCAGTCCAGTGCCTGTGCCGCAGGCATCGGGCGAGACACCAGGTAGCCCTGCACTTCGGTGCAGCCGGCGGCCTGCACCTGGGCCAGTTCGTCGGCGGTTTCCACGCCCTCGGCCACCACATGCAGGCCCAATGAGGCGCCCAGCATCGCGCAGGCCTTGACGATGCCCTGCTTGCCGCGGTCTTCGCCCAGCCCGGTGATGAAGGCGCGCTCGATCTTCAATTCAGAGAACGGGATGCGCGAGAGCTGGAACAGGCTGGAATACGCGGTGCCGAAGTCGTCGATCGCCAGGTTGAATCCCAGCATGCGGATGCGGGCGGTGTTCTCGATCACCGAGGCCAGGTCGGCCATGGCGTCGGTTTCGGTGATCTCGATGGTGATCCAGCTGGGGTCCAGCTGCACATGGTCCACCGCGGCCGCCAGCTCCTGGCAGAAGGCCACGTTGGACAGCGACTGCATCGACACGTTGATGGAGGCGCTGACGGCCATGCCTTCGTTCAGGCAGGTGGCCACGAACTCCACCGTGCGGCGTGCCATGTGCAGCGTGGCCTGGTCCAGCAGGTGGTGGCGTTGCAGGGCGGCCACCAGCCGGTCGGGCATCACCACCGCGCCATCGGCATCGTGGGCGCGCATCAGCGCCTCGAAGCCGATGATCTCGCCGGTGGCCAGGCGCAGCTTGGGTTGCATCCACGGCTGCAGCACGTCGCGGTCGAGCAGCGCCAGCAGCTCGTCGCGCGCCAGCTCGGGCAGCGGGGCGGGCGTGGCCGGCGCCTGCGTGGCCTGGCGGCAGGGGTAGGCCATCACCTCGCGGGCGATCTCGTCGGCATCGGCCGGCAGCTCGCCCACCCCGGCCAGTGCCAGGCCACAGACCGAGGCCAGGTTGGTGGCGGCCTTGATCACCGCGCGTTGCTGCCGGCTGACGATGAAGCAGGCCGGCGCATCGGCGCGGCGGGCCAGCAGCCGCATGAGCTGAAAGCCGTCGCCATCGGCAAAGCGCAGGCCGGTGACCAGCACCGCCGGCAGGTCCACGCGGGGCTGCATCAGCAGCCGCTTGATGCCCAGCACGTCGTGCACCACCGCCTGCACCGCGGCACCTGCGCGCGCCAGGGCCTGGGCCAGGGCGTCGGCGGTCTCGGGCTCGGCCACGGCCACCCACACGCTGCAACGCGGCGGCGCGGGGGTGGCGTCGTCCTGCGGCGCGCCGACCTGACGGGCCGCCTGGATCAGGGCTGCGTCAGAGTGCATGGCAGAGCTGGCGCACGTCCTGGAAGGAGATCGGCTTGATGAGCAGTTCGTTGAAGCCGGCCGACAGCATGCGCTGCTTGTCCTCGGGCATGCTGTGGGCGGTGTAGGCCACCACCGGCAGCCGGGTCAGGCCCAGGTCTTCGCGGATGCGACGGCACACCTGCTCGCCGCCCATCTGCGGCATGCGCAGGTCCAGCAGCACCAGGTCGTAGGCACGCTGGGCCAGGCGGTCCAGTGCGGTGCTGCCGGTGTCCACCACCTCGGCCTGCCAGCCCAGGCGGCGCAGGAACATGGCCACCAGCTGGCTGTTGAGCTGGTTGTCGTCCACCACCAGGGCGGTGCGCGGCGCGGCGGCGGTGGCGCCGGGCTGGGGGCCGGCGGGCGTGGGGGCCGGCAGCCCGTGGGACTCAGACATGGTGGGTGTTCTCGGAAGAAGGGGATGAAGGCTCGGCGCGCGGCGGCAGCCACAGCGCGACCGTCGTGCCCTGGCCGGGCAGGGAGCGCAGCGTCATGCGCCCGCCCAGCAGCTGCACCAGCTGGCGCGCCAGCGGCAGGCCCAGGCCGGCGCCCTGCCCCGCATGGTCGAAGCTGCCCAGCGCGGCATTGAAGCGATCGAACACGCTGGCCAGCTTGTCGGGCGACATGCCGATGCCGGTGTCGGTGACCTCGATCACCAGCCCGGCGTCTTCGCCGCGGGCGATCAGGGCCACTTCGCCCTGCTCGGTGAACTTCAGCGCATTGGCCAGCAGGTGGTCCAGCACCTGGTTCAGCCGCGCGGGGTCGGTGCTGACCTCATCCGGGCAGCCGGGCTGCACGGCCAGCCACAGGCGCAGGCCACGGGCCTGGGCGGCCGCGGCGTGGCGCGCATGCACGCCGCGCAGCCAGGCGGCCACTTCCAGCGCTTCGGGCCTCACCGTCATGCGGCCGGTCTCGATCTTCACCAGGTCGAGGATGGTGTTGACCATGCCATGCAGCTGGCTGGCGCTGGCATGGATCACCGCGCCGTGGCCGCGCGCCTCGGCATCGGAGCTGGTGTCGCGGATGGTCTCCGCGTAGCCCAGGATGCCGTTGAGCGGCGTGCGCAGCTCATGCGACACGCTGGCCAGGAACAAGGTCTTGAGGCGGCTGCCGGCCTGCGCGGCGCTGCGGCCGGCTTCCAGCGCCTGCAGCAGGTCGGTCTGCTGGCGGGCATGCCGCACCAGCAGCACGATGAAGGCCAGCACCACCAGCGTGACCACCGCACCGGCCGCCAGCGCATTGCGCTGCAGGTCCTGCGAGTCGGCCAGCACCTCGTCCATGCCCAGGCCGCACAGCACCACCAGGCCGTAGTCGTCGAGCCGGCGAAAGGCCCATTGCCGCTCGATGCCGTCGAGCGGGCTGACCGCGCGCAGCAGGCCCACCTCTTGGGCCATGGCCTGGCGGAACAGCAGCGTCTGGCCGATGTGGTGCAGGCCGCTCTGGTCGGTGGGACTGGCGCTGGCGCGCACCACGCCGTCGTTGCCCACCAGCATGATGGCGCCATGGCGGCCCAGGTCCACCTCGCCATAGAAGCGGGTCAGGTAGTCGGGGGTCATCGACAGCACCACCACGCCGTCGAAGCGGCCGGCGGGCGTGTCAATGCGGCGCGTGATCTGCAGCGACCACTTGTTGGACACCCGGCCCAGCACCGGCTGGCTGATGTAGAGCCGGTCGGCGGTGCCGCGCGCATGCACCTTGAAGTGCTCGCGGTCGCGCAGGTCCACCCGCTGGAAAGGCTGGGTGGAATGGCTCACCAGCCCGTTGGCGCCGATGAGGGAGACGAGGTGGTACTCCGGCCCCACCACGTCGCGCGCCAGGAACTGGCTGAGGTCGAAGCCGGCGCCCTTTTCCAGGTACTCGTTGCGCACGTAGCGCACGGCCTGGTCGGCGCCTTCCAGCGTCTTGGCCGTGTGCTCGGCAAAGGCGCGGGTCAGGTTGGCGAGGTTGCGCTGCGAATGCTGGACCGCGTTGTTGCGCTCTTCCGCCAGCTCGAACCCGGCGCCCAGCCACAGCAGGCCCAGCAGGAACAGGCTAAGCCCGATGGACAAGGCGGACTGGCGCAGTGCCGCCCACCAGGGGACCAGGCCCGCCAGTCTCGCGGGGCCCGCCGTCGCTGCACGGCTGTGCGCCGGCGCGGTGGGGCCGGCGTGGACAGCACTTGCAGGGGGGTCGATGGCGTTGAGCGACTGCATCGGGCGAGCCTTGGGGCCGGGCAAGGGCCTGCGCCCCGGGCAGGGCAGGGCGATGACGGTTTATCGGCGCCTGGCCGGGGGGCTTGAGCAGCGGGACCGAGCCGCCAGGGGCGGGCTGCGGCGTGGGGGGCGCCTCAGCGGCCCGTGGGCGTGCCGTCGCCCAGCTGCCCGGCGATGGCCAGCAGCTGCTCGGGCGTGGGGCGGTCCCAGTCGTCGCCGATGGCGCCCACCGCGTAGAAGCGGATCATCTCGGCCACCACCAGGGCATGCTGCCAGCCACTGGTCTGCAGCCGCTTGCGGATGGACGGGTGCACCTGGCGGGCTTCCATGTCTTCCAGCAGGGCTTGCGACAGGCGCGCCTGCTCCTCGGCCGAGAGGCCGGCGATGTCGCGCACGATCTGCTCGCGGCGTTGGCGAATCCAGGCTTCGGTCCAGCGGGCTTCGCGGCGGGCCTGGGCGGCGCGGTCTTCTTCGCTGCGGGCGGCGGTGGTGGCATCCGCCGGGCTGGTGGCGGGTGCCTCGTGCCGTTCGGCGGCGGCCTTGGCGGCGCGCTGGGTTGCCTCGCCGGACAGCAGCGCCTTGAGGTAGCGGAACGGATCGCGCAGCGGCTCTGGGAAGGCGGTTTCCAGGCGCTTGCGCAGGGCATCCAGGCCTTCGGTGAAGGCCTGCTGGCCGTAGGTCTCGATCAGCTCCTCTGCACGGCCGTCGTCGATGCCCAAGGCACGCGCCTGGGTCACGGCGCCCAGGTCCACCGGCTGGGGCGGCTGCCGCGGCGGCAGCGCTTCACGCGCCTTGGGGCGGATGAGGAATTGCAGCTCGGAGACGAAGCGGCCGGCCTTGTGCTCCACCAGCTCGACGTCGATGTCGGTGATGGCGCAGACCTCGGCGATGGCGGGCTTGAGCGTGTCGCGCTTGAAGATGCGGTATTCGAGTTTGGCGGTCTTCTCGTTCTCGGGCCGGCCGCTGAGCACCGGGCGCCACCAGGCCCAGGCCTGGCGCGAGGTGCGGCCGATGTCCTTGTAGCGCGAGCAGATCTCGTACAGCGCGATGCCGGCATGCGAACGCAGCTGGGAGATGATCTCCAGCGACAGCCGGGCGAACACGGTGGGCTGCAGCAGTTCCTGCTTGAGGTTGACCGCATACGACCACTCCACCCACACCTGGCCGCGGATCTTGCTGAGGCGCGCGTGCGCCAGCAGGCCGCTGACGTTCCAGGTGGTGCCCTCCCCGGTGGTGGGCGACTGCCATTCCACGGTGGTGGACACCATGGCCCGCAGATGCTTCTTGATCAGCTCCTGGTCGTTGGAGTCGAAGTCGACGCCGCGGATGATGCGTTCGAGCGGGGCGCTGAAGACGTCCTTGTCCAGGCCCTGGGACTGGGCCTCGAACAGCAGCACGTTGTAGCTCTTGCGGCCCAGCGAGGTGATGCGCTGCGACTTGGGCACGATGGCCAGCGTGTTGACCGGCTTGCGCAGTGGCACGGTGATCTCGGCCACCGGCGCCCGGCCCCTGGCGGCCCGGCGCTGCGGCGCAGGCACCGCGGCGGCGAACTCGGGCGCGCCGGCCTCGAAGAGCGGCGTCTGCTCGGTGAGGACCAGCTCGGACGTCATGGGCCGCGACTTTAGCCGAGCTTTCGCTCATGTGAACCAGCTTCTCACATCAACGTGGCGGCCCGTCTGGCGAGCGCTTTCCTGAAAATCCTCACGTGAGAGTCGCGGTGCCGCGGGCTCTGGCAGCTCAGCCTTCCTGAAAAGTCTCACGTGTCCGGTCTAGCGTGTCTGGTGGCGGAGGGTTTTCGGGTGGGGGGGCCGAGGCATCCGCTTCCCGAAAAGCCTCCAATTCAGCCCCCGGCGCGGTGTGATGGCGCCCTGGAGGGCCATCGCGTCACCCATCCACACGGGTTCCGGCCCCACCAGACCCTGTGGAAATGCCCGACGGAGCGGCTCCCGACCCCGCTCCGGCCCCTCCTGAAAATTCTCCGCGGCCGTCCCGCTTCCCCTCCACCCTGCTCCCGCAAAGCCTCCGCCGCTTCCTGCATCCACTCACCTGGTCGGCGCTAAGTGGTTGATCTGTAAGCAGAATTGGGCGCCTAAAGGTATTAAAGGGCTTGAAGGTATTGAACTCATTAAACCCGGAGCCTGGCGTTGCAGAAGGTCCACAATGCCGGTTGGCGGTCTTCCGGCGGTCTTTCTGCTTTGCAAGCGGGGGGTACGTTGACAGAATCGACTCCCAGAGCAAGCTAAACGTCAAGCTTGCACGGTTCGTGAAACCAGGAGCGTTCTGTTGGACCACATGACAATCAAACCGCCGCGGCCCATTCCGTTGGATGGCATCCGCGACCAGGCGGACCGTGCCGTCGCGATGATGGGCGAGATCCGTACCGCGATGCTGGCGCCCACCGCCCGCAAGGCCCCGCCGGTTTTCAACCTGAGCCAGCTGGCCGCGATGCTGGGCATCGAGAAGGGCTCGCTAAGCCACCGCCTCTCGCGCGGTGACTTGCCGACGGGCCGCCTGAACGACGCCGGCAGCCGCCGGGAGTTCAGCCTCGCCGAGGCCCGCACCTGGATCCGCGAGTACCGCAAGGAATGGCTGCGGCCGGCCGGTGGTGAGGCGGTAACCATCGCGATCGGCAACTTCAAGGGCGGCGTGACCAAGACCACCACCGCGGTGACGCTGGCCCAGGGGCTGACGCTGCTGGGGCACAAGGTGCTGGTGATCGACACCGACCCGCAGGGCTCGCTGACCACGCTCTTCGGCATCCTGCCGGACACCGAGGTGGAAGAGGACGACACCATCCTGCCGCTGGCGATGGGCTCGGAAACCTCGATCCGGTATGCCATCCGCCCGACGTACTGGGATGGCATCGACCTGGTGGCTGCGGCGCCGATGTTGTTCGGTGCGGAGTTCGCGCTGCCTGCTCGGCAGACGCAGGAGCCTGGCTTCGAGTTCTGGCGCGTGCTGGACCTGGGCATCGACGACGTGCGGGGCGACTACGACGTGATCGTGATCGACACGCCGCCCTCTCTGTCCTACACCACCATCAATGCCTTCATGGCGTCCAACGGCATCATCATGCCGCTGCCGCCCAACGCACTCGACTTTGCGTCCGCATCACAGTTCTGGAGCTTGTTTGCCGATCTGACGTCGGAATTGCTCACCAAGCGCGGGCTGACCAAGGAGTTCGACTTCATCCATGTGTTGTTGGCGCGGGTGGATTCGGCCGATGCCGCGAGCAACATCGTCAGGCAGTGGATCGGGCAGACCTACGCCGAGAAGGTTTTGCCGGTGGAGATTCCCAAAACGGCGGTGGCGGCCACCACGAGTGCGGAATTCGGCACCGTGTACGACATCGCGCGCTACGACGGCAGTGCCAAGACCTTCAAGCGAGCGCGAGATGCGTACGACACCTTCGTGTCGCACATCGAACGCTCGGTGTGGTCGGTGTGGCGCCGGCAGGTGCTGGAGCAGGCGGCGTTGAACGGAGGCGTGGCGCCGGCAGGTGGCGTGGCTGCCGCCGCCCCCACGGTGCGAGGAGCTAGGTAATGGCCAAGAAGCTGTTTGAGAAGGCGGGGCTGATCCAGATGCCTGCCGCTGCGCCTAAGGAACCCATCGCGCCCAAGCCCGCGGAAGAGGTTCGGGCGAAGACGGCGCCTGGCTCGATGCTGCATTTCATGTCCGCGCAGTCCACTGCCATCAAGGAGGCGGAGAGTTTGCGGGAGGAATTGGCGCGCTATGAAGGCGCCCTGCCGGTGCGGCATCTGGACCCGCGGTCTATTCGTCCTTCGGCATGGGCCAATCGGCATGCGGCTTCGTTCGAAGGTCCCGATTTCGCAGCTCTCAAAGATGAAATCGCTGCGGCCAACGGCAATGTGCAGCCGATCAAGGTGCGGCCGATCCAGGGAGGGGCTGCGGTGGCGGGCGAGGGGGTTGGACCGTCCAACCCCCCTGGCGGGATGGTGCCTGTCTACGAAATCGTTTTTGGTCATCGGCGCCATCGCGCCTGCCTGGAGCTGGGAATT
>NZ_CAXFDV010000242.1:0-4033 GCF_964001545.1 uncultured Aquincola sp. | reverse complement strand
GGCCAGGCCCAGCGGGTCGAGCACGTCTTGCAGGTCGCGCCAGCGCATGCCGGCTTGCACGCGCACGGCGCGGTCAGCAGGCCTCACCCACACCAGCTGGTTCATGGCCCGCATGTCGATGTGCAGGCCGCCCTTCACGCCGATCTGCCCACCCATGCTGTAGCGGCCACCGCCGACGGCCACCTGGCCGGGCCAGCGGGTGATGGCCGCCGCCACGTCGGCCGCGCTATGAACCACCTCGATGCGCGCGACCTCGACGGGGTAGAGCCGGGTGACGTTCTCCACCAGCAACGGCGTGGGCGTTGCCGCCGAGCCGTGGCCGGTGGCCAGTGCGCCCGCAGCGCCGAGGGAACCCACCAGCAGGCGGCGTCTGTCGATGGGTGGCGGCGTGGGCATGCGGCCGAGTATCTGGCGCCCAGCCGCCCCCGGCGCACGCCTTGCCCCACGCCCAAATTCACCCTCCCCCGGGAAATCCCCAATCCCACCCTGAAACCGGTTTCCTACACTGAACCCATCAAGAAACCGGTTTCACGGCGCGCCTCTCCAGGATGACGCCCGAAGCCGCCAGACGCCCCCAAGCCGTACCTCCCCCACCGTGAACTACACCCTCCAATTCGCCGACGTGCTGGCCGCCTGGCCGCTGTTGCTCAAGGGCACGTGGATCACCGTGCAGCTGTCGCTCACGGCCACGGTGTTGGGGCTGGGGGTGGCCATCGTGTGTGCCTGGGGCAAGACCTCGGGGCCGCGGGCACTGCGCTGGGTGATCCAGGCCTACATCGAGCTGATCCGCAACACGCCGTTCCTCGTGCAGCTGTTCTTCTTCTTCTTTGCGCTGCCGGCCATCGGGCTGCGCTGGTCGCCGTACACCGCCGCGCTCACGGCCATGGTGGTGAACCTGGGGGCCTATGCCACCGAGATCATCCGCGCCGGCATCGAGTCCATTCCCAAGGGGCAGATCGAGGCCGGCCTGGCGCTGAACATGAAGCGCCACCAGATCTTCCGGCTCATCGTGCTCAAGCCGGCGCTGCGCGCCATTTTTCCAGCGCTTACCAGCCAGTTCATTTTGCTGATGCTCAGCAGTGCGGTGGTGTCGGTGATCTCGGCCGACGACCTCACCTCGGTGGCGGCCAACCTGCAGTCGCAAACCTTCCGCAGCTTCGAGATCTACATCGTGGTGGCGCTCATCTACCTGGCGCTGGCCATGGCCTTCTCGGCCCTGTTCCGCCTGATGCAGCGCCGTTTCCTCTCCTACCCGGACCGCCGCTGATGCGTACCTTCGGCCTCAACGACCTGTGGTTCATCGCTGCCGCGGCGCAGTGGACCATCGCCCTATCGCTCATCGCCTTCATCGGCGGTGCCGCGGTGGGCCTGCTGCTGGCGCTGGCCCGCACGTCTGACAAGCCGCTGCCCATGGCGGTGGCGGGCGCCTTCATCCAGGTGTTCCAGGGCACGCCGCTGCTGCTGCAGCTGTTCCTCATCTTCTTCGGGCTGCCGGTGCTGGGGCTGGAAGTCAGCCCCTGGGTGGCGGCCGGCACGGCGCTGGTGCTCAACACTGGCGCCTTCCTGGGCGAGATCTGGCGCGGCTGCATCCAGGCCGTGCCCCGCGGCCAGTGGGAAGCGGCCGAGGCGCTGGGCCTGCACTACGTGGCCCGCATGCGCCGCGTGGTGCTGCCGCAGGCCTTCAAGATCGCGCTGCCGCCCAGCGTCGGCTACATGGTGCAGGTGATCAAGGGCACCTCGCTGGCGGCCATCATCGGCTTCACCGAGATCACCCGCGCCGGCCAGATCATCAACAACGCCACCTTCCAGCCGCTGATCGTGTTCAGCGTGGTGGGCGCCATCTACTTCCTGCTGTGCTGGCCGCTGTCGCTCTGGGCCGGCCACATCGAGCGCCGCCAGGCGCTGGCGCTGCAGCGCTGAACCCACGCTTTTTCTTCCTCGCTTCCATCACCGGAGACACCGATGTCCACCACGTCCCGCCGCCCCTTCATCGCCGCTGCCGCCGCCCTGGCCTGCAGCACCCTGCTGGCCGCCTGGGCGCCCCTGGCGCAGGCGCAAACGGTGGACGAGATCAAGAAGAAGGGCACGCTCACCGTGGGCATGCTGGTGGACTTTCCGCCGTACGGCACGGTGGACACCAGCAACAACCCCGACGGGTACGACGCCGACGTGGCCAAGCTGCTGGCCAAGGACCTGGGCGTCAAGCTCAACCTGGTGCCGGTCACCGGACCCAACCGTATCCCCTTCCTGCTCACCAACAAGGTGGATGTGCTCATCGCCTCATTGGCGGTGACGCCCGAGCGGGCCAAGCAGGTGCAGTTCTCGCGCCCGTACTCGGCGGCCACCATCGTGCTGTTTGCGCCCAAGAAGGCCAACATCAAGGCCCCGGCTGATTTGAAGGGCGTGCGCGTGGCCGTGGCCCGCGCCAGCACGCAAGACACGGCGCTCACCGCCATCGCGCCGGAAGGCACCGAGATCCGCCGCTTCGACGACGACGCCTCGGCCATGCAGGCGCTGCTGTCGGGCCAGGTCGATGCCATCGGCTGCTCCACCACCGTGGCCGCGCAAATCGCCAAGCGCGCCGGCGCCGACACCTTCGAGCAGAAGCTGGTGCTGCGCCAGCAGCTGATGGCCGTGGCCATGCGCCCGGGCCAGGCCGACCTGCTCAAGACCATGGACAGCCTGATCGAGAAGAACACCGCCAACGGTGAGCTGAACAAGCTCTACACCAAGTGGCTGGGCGCGCCGCTGCCGCAACTGCCGGCCGCCAACTAAGACCCCGACCCACCCGAGCGCCGCACGATGAACACCGCCGCCGAACCCATCATCCGCATCGAGAACGTCAACAAGTGGTACGGGCAGTTCCAGGTGCTCACCGGCATCGATCTGCAGGTGCGGGCGGGTGAACGCATCGTCATCTGCGGCCCTTCGGGCTCGGGCAAGTCCACGCTCATCCGCTGCATCAACCGGCTCGAGACGGTGCAGCAAGGCCGCATCGTGGTCGATGGCATCGACCTGACGGCCAATGCCCGCAACGTGGACGCGGTGCGGCGCGAGGTGGGCATGGTGTTCCAGCAGTTCAACCTGTTTCCGCACCTCACGGTACTGCAGAACTGCACCCTGGCGCCGATGAGCACCCGCGGCGTGCCGCAGGCCCAGGCCGAGGCCACCGCCATGAAGTACCTGGAGCGGGTGCGCATCCCCGAGCAGGCGAACAAATACCCGGCGCAGCTGTCGGGCGGCCAGCAGCAGCGCGTGGCCATTGCCCGCGCGCTGTGCATGACACCCAAGATCATGCTGTTCGACGAGCCCACCTCGGCGCTCGACCCCGAGATGGTGAAAGAGGTGCTGGACACCATGATCGGCCTGGCCGAAGACGGCATGACCATGCTGTGCGTGACGCACGAGATGGGCTTTGCCCGCAGCGTGGCCGACCGCGTGATCTTCATGGCCGATGGCCGCATCCTGGAACAGGCGCCGCCGCAGCAGTTTTTCAGCGCGCCGCAGCACCCCAAGACCCAGGATTTCCTGGGACAGATCTTGAGCAGCGCGCACGCATGAGCCAGCAAGCGGTGTTGATCTCGCTGTCTTCCTTCGGCGCGGCCGAGGTGCGGCGGCATGGCCAGCTGTATTTCAGCCGCCTGTCGGCCGAAGCCGGTGCCGATGGTGTGGAAGTGCGCGGCGAGCTGTTGACCGACGCGGCGCATGAGCTGCCCGCGCTGGCCGACGTGACGCTGCAGCTGGGCCTGGCCACGGTGTACTCCAGCCCTGAAGGCCTGTTCGCGGCCGATGGCACGCTGGACCAGGCCGCCTTGCAGCGCGCGCTGGCCGCCGCCCGGCAACTGGGCGCGCCGCGCCTGAAGATGTCCATCGGCGGCTATGGCGCGGGCTCGCGCGGCGCATCGGCCGCGCAACTGCCCGCGCTGCGCCAGGCGCTGCAGGCCGCCGAAGGCATCGAGCTGGTGATCGAGAACGACCAGACGGTGCCCGCCGGCACCGTGCGTGCGCTGCAACCCTTCTTCGAAGCTGCGGC
>NZ_CAXFDV010000241.1:0-4490 GCF_964001545.1 uncultured Aquincola sp. | reverse complement strand
CTGCCATCAGGGCGATCGCCGCCCGGTCCCTAGAATCCCGGCCGATATGGCAAGCAAGCAATCCAGTTACGGCGAAGCGTCCATCCGCGTGCTCAAGGGCCTGGAGCCCGTCAAGCAGCGCCCGGGCATGTACACCCGCACCGACAACCCGCTGCACATCGTGCAGGAGGTGATCGACAACGCCGCCGACGAGGCCCTGGCCGGCCATGGCAGGCGCATCGCGGTGACGCTGCATGCCGACGGCTCCATCGCGGTGGACGACGACGGCCGCGGCATCCCCTTCGGCCTGCACCCGGAAGAGCAGGTGCCGGTGATCGAAATCGTCTACACCCGGCTGCATGCCGGCGGCAAGTTCGACAAGGGCTCGGGCGGTGCCTACAGCTTCTCGGGCGGCCTGCACGGCGTGGGCGTGAGTGTGACCAATGCGCTGGCCAAGCGGCTGGAAGTGGCGGTGTGGCGCGACGGCCAGCATGCCCGCCTGGCCTTTGCCGGCGGCGACGTGGTGGAGCCGCTGGTGGTGGCCAAGGCCGCCTCGGGCGACCGCAAGCACGGCACCAGCGTGCGCGTGTGGCCCGATGCCAAGTACTTTGAAAGCGCCGAACTGCCGCGCAGCGAGCTGCTGCACCTGCTGCGCAGCAAGGCGGTGCTGATGCCGGGCGTGGTCGTCACGCTGACCACGGAGAAGACCGGCGAGACGCTGACCTGGCAGTACAAGGCCGGCCTGCGCGACTACCTGATGCAGCACCTGGCCGCCGACCCGGTGATTCCGCTGTTCGAGGGTGAGCAGTTCGCCGGCGCGGCCGAGACCGAGAACTTCGCCGAAGGCGAGGGCGCCTCCTGGTGCGTGGCCTACACCGAAGAGGGCCCGACGCTGCGCGAGAGCTACGTCAACCTGATTCCCACGGTGGCCGGCGGCACGCACGAAGCGGGTTTGAAGGACGGCCTCTTCGGCGCCATCAAGGGCTTCATCGAGATGCATTCGCTGATGCCCAAGGGCGTGAAGCTGATGCCGGAAGACGTGTTCTCGCGCGCCAGCTTCGTGCTCAGCGCCAAGGTGCTCGACCCGCAGTTCCAGGGCCAGATCAAGGAGCGCCTGAACAGCCGCGATGCGCTGCGGCTGGTGTCGGCCTTCACCAAGCCGGCGCTGGAGCT
The DNA here is from genome assembly GCF_964001545.1 of uncultured Aquincola sp. NCBI lineage: Bacteria > Pseudomonadati > Pseudomonadota > Betaproteobacteria > Burkholderiales > Sphaerotilaceae > Aquincola > uncultured Aquincola sp. Next base: position 3,338 of record NZ_CAXFDV010000241.1, on the reverse strand, counting down.
TTGGCTCAACCAGCATGTGGCCCATGGCAAGCGCCTGGCCGAGCTGGTGATCAAGCAGGCGCAGACGCGCCAGCGCGCCAGCCAGAAGGTGGAAAAGCGCAAGGGCTCGGGCGTGGCGGTGCTGCCGGGCAAGCTCACCGATTGCGAGAGCCGCGACCTGGCGCTGAACGAAGTGTTCCTGGTGGAAGGCGACTCGGCCGGCGGCAGCGCCAAGATGGGCCGCGACAAGGAAACCCAGGCCGTGCTGCCCTTGCGCGGCAAGGTGCTCAACGCCTGGGAGGTGGAGCGCGACCTGCTGTTCAAGAACAACGAGATCCACGACATCGCGGTGGCCATCGGCGTGGACCCGCACGGCCCCACCGACGAGCCCGACCTCACCGGCCTGCGCTACGGCAAGGTGTGCATCCTGAGCGATGCGGACGTGGACGGCTCGCACATCCAGGTGCTGCTGCTGACGCTGTTCTTCCGCCACTTCCCCAAGCTCATCGAGCGTGGCCACATCTACATCGCCAAGCCGCCGCTCTTTCGCATCGACGCGCCGGCCCGCGGCAAGAAGCCGGCGGCCAAGATCTATGCGCTGGACGAAGGCGAGCTGACCGCCGCGCTGGACAAGCTGCGCAAGGAAGGCGCGCGTGAAGGCAGCTGGACCATCAGCCGCTTCAAGGGCCTGGGCGAGATGAGCGCCGAGCAGCTGTGGGACACCACGCTGAACCCTGACACCCGCCGCCTGCTGCGCGTGGACTTCGGCGCGCTGGACTTCGGCAGCACCGTGCAGTCGATGACCAAGCTGATGGGCAAGGGCGAAGCCGCTGCCCGCCGCGAGCTGATGGAGCTGCGCGGCGACGACGTGGAAGTGGACGTTTAAGCGGCTGCGCCAGCCCGCGGCAGCCTGGCCACGAAGTCGGGCGTGATGGCCGACAGGTGGCTCACCACCGCGTGGCCCAGCGCCAGCTCGTCGGGCAGCAGCGGAAAGGCCTCGCCCGGGGCCGCGATGGCCCACAGGCCGGCGGCGCGCAGCGCACGCAGGCCGTTGGCCGAATCCTCGATGCCGGCGGCGCGGCTGGGTGCCACGCCCAGGGCGGCCACCGCGCGCTGGTAGATCTCGGGGTGCGGCTTGCCGTGGCGCACCTCGTCGCCACACACCGTGGCCTGGAAATGCCGGCCGAAACCGGTGAGCCGCAGCGCGCAGTCGGCCAGCGCACGCGGCGAGCCGGTGGCCAGCGCCAGCGGCCAGCGCTGGCCCAGCGCGGCCAGTACCTCGGCTGCGCCGGGTCGCACGGGCAGGTCGGTCTCGAAGGCGCGCTGCACACGGCCCAGGATGTCGGCGGCCAGCTCGGCGGGGCTCATGTCGGTCAGCGCCAGGCGTTCGCACATGCGCACCGACCATACCTCGGTGCTGCAGCCCATCAGCGCTTCCTGGTCCTGCTGCCGCCAGGGCAGGCCGCGTTCGGCGGCAAAGTCTTCACGCACGCGCTGCCAGATGACTTCGGAGTCGATCAGCACGCCGTCCATGTCGAACACCACGGCCTCGATGGTCATGCCAGGCCCTTCTCGGCTTCGCGGATCTCGCGGGTGACGGCCTGCAGACGCTCGAAGGCGCGGTAGCGCGCCGCATGGGCCGCGGCGGTGTCCCCGGTCGCCGGCTCGTAACGCTGGCCGATGCGCGACATCGCGGCCATCGCCGCCGGTGCGTCGGCAAAGCAGCGGGCGGCCAATGCGCCCAGGATGGCGGCGCCCAGCAGCACCGGTTCTTCGGCCCGGGTGGCCAGCACCGGCTTGCCGGTGGCATCGGCCAGCAGCTGCCGCACCAGGTCGAGCCGGCCGGCACCGCCGCTGACGACCACCTGCTGCACCGGCGCCCCGGCCGCGGCCTGCACGTCGATGATCTGGCGCAGGCCGTAGCCGATGCCGCACAGGCCCGCCACGTACAGCGCCAGCAGGCTGTCCAGGTCGCTGTCCATGCCCAGCCCGGCGATGCAGGCGCGGGCATGCGGGTCGGCATGGGGCGCGCGGTTGCCCAGGAACTCGGGCAGCACGTGCAGGCCGGCGGCCAGGCGCACGCTGTCCGAGGCTTGCGGACAGCGCTGCGCCGCCTGCTGCGCCAGCCAGGCCGGCAGCGACTGGCCTTGCGCGGTGGCCGTGCGCGCCGCCTCGGGCGCGGCCGGGTGCAGCGCCAGCAGCCGCTCGATGGCAGCGCCGGCCACCGATTGCCCGCCTTCGTTGAGCCAGGCGCCCGGCACCATGGCCGAGAAGTAAGGCCCCCATACGCCGGCCACGAAAGCCGGCTCGCGCGTGGTGGTCATGGTGCAGGACGAGGTGCCGAACACATAGCCGAGGCTGTCCACCGGGTCGCCGGCCGCGCCCACGGTGCCCAGGCCGCCGGCATGCGCGTCGATCAGGCCGGCCGCCACCGGCGTGCCCGGCAGCAGGCCCAGCGCGGCGGCGGCTTCGGCCGTCAGGCCTTCGCCCAGCGGCGTGCCGGGCTGCACCGCACGGCGGCCGATGCGCTCGAAGCCTTCATCGGCCAGCATGCCCAGGCCGATGGTGCGGAAGTAGCTCTCGTCCCAGCGCTGCTCATGCGCCAGGTAGGTCCACTTGCAGGTGATGGTGCAGGTGGAGCGGGCCAGGTCGCCGCTGGCGCGCCAGGTCAGGTAGTCGGTGAGGTCGAAGAACTGCCAGGCGGCATCGAACACCGCAGGCCGATGCTCATGTAGCCACAGCAGCTTGGGCGTTTCCATCTCGGGCGATATGCGGCCACCCACGTAGCGCAGCACCGGGTGGCCGGTGGCGTTGATGCGCTCGGCCTGGGCCACCGCGCGGTGGTCCATCCACACGATGATGTCGCGCGCCGGATCTTCCGAAGGGCCCACCGGCAGCGGCTGGCCGCCTTCGCCCAGCACCACCAGGGAGCAGGTGGCATCGAAGCCGATGCCGGCCACCTGGGCCGCGGGCACGCCGGCGCTGGCCAGCGTGTCTTGTACCGCGCGGCACACCGCGGCCCAGATGTCGGTGCTGGATTGCTCGACGATGGCGCCGGCAGCGTGGAAGGTCTGGATGTCGTGCTTGGCCGTGGCCACCATGTGGCCAGCCAAGTCGAACAGGCCGGCGCGGGCACTGCCGGTGCCGACGTCGACTCCGATCACGTAGCTGGGGGCCGGGGTGGTCATGGCGGATGCGGGCGATGGCTTCAGGCGCCATCATCCGGCAAGGCCGCACAAAGAAAAAAGGCCTTGCATCGCTGCAAGGCCTTTTCCTTCTGTTCTTGGCTCCCCGACCTGGGCTCGAACCAGGGACCTACGGATTAACAGTCCGGCGCTCTACCGACTGAGCTATCGGGG
>NZ_CAXFDV010000240.1:0-6001 GCF_964001545.1 uncultured Aquincola sp. | reverse complement strand
TGATGCAGGCCGTGCGTGAACGCCTGGCCGACGAAAGCAAGGCGTTCGGCATCGAGATCGTGGACGTGCGCGTCAAGCGCGTGGACTTCGTGGCCGACATCACCGACGCCGTCTACCGCCGCATGGAATCGGAGCGCAAGCAGGTGGCCAACGAGTTGCGGTCGCAAGGCGCCGCCGATGGCGAGAAGATCCGCGCCGATGCCGACCGCCAGCGCGAAGTCATCATCGCCGAGGCCTACCGCGACGCGCAGAAGATCAAGGGCGAGGGCGATGCGCAGGCTTCGGCGCTGTACGCCGATGCCTTCGGCCGCGACCCGCAGTTCGCCCAGTTCTACCGCAGCCTCGAGGCCTATCGCGCCAGCTTCCGCAACAAGAGCGACGTGATGGTGCTCGACCCCAGCAGCGAGTTCTTCAAGGCCATGCGCGGCGGCGGCAGCGCCGCCCCGGCCAGCGGCCGCTGAGCCAGCGGCCGGCCGGCCGGCGCTGGTGGACCTGATGCGGGCCGCCGCGGGCTGAGCCATCCGGCCCGCTGGCTACCGTGGTACGGGCTGCTGAGGCCCGTACAATCAGGTTTTTAATACCGGTGCATTTTTGATGTCGTCTGCGTGGCTGCTGCCCGAGCACATTGCCGATGTCCTGCCATCGCAGGCCCGGCGCATTGAAGAACTGCGGCGCGACCTGCTGGACATGGCGCGCGGCTATGGCTTCGAGCTGGTGATTCCGCCGCTGCTCGAACACCTCGAATCCCTGCTGTCCGGCACCGGGCGTGAGCTCAACCTCAAGACCTTCAAGCTGGTCGACCAGCTGAGCGGCCGCACCCTCGGCCTGCGGGCCGACACCACGCCGCAGGTGGCCCGGATAGACGCGCACCTGCTCAACCGCAACGGCGTCACCCGCTTGGCCTATTGCGGCCCGGTGCTGCACACCCGCCCCGAGCGGCTGCATGCCACGCGTGAGCCGCTGCAGTTCGGTGCCGAGATCTATGGCCATGCCGGCCTGGAAGCCGAGCTCGAAGTCATCGAGCTGGCGCTCGACGGCCTGCGCGCTGCCGGCATCGAGGCGCCGGTGCTCGACCTGGGCGATGCGCGGGTGGTGCGTGGCCTGCTGGACGGTGCTTCGCTGCCGGCTGAGCGGCTGAACGACCTGACCGCCGCGCTGGCCCACAAGGACGGCGAAGCGCTGGCCGCCGTGACCGCCGACCTGCCGGCCGCCACCCGCCAGGGCTTTGCCACGCTGATGCGCCTTTATGGCGGTGCCGACGTGCTGGCCGCCGCGCGCAGCCAGCTGCCCGCGCACCGGCTCATCACCGCCGCGCTGGACGACCTGGCATGGCTGGCCAGCCATGTGCGCCGCGCCCATCCGCAGGTGCGGGTGGGCTTCGACCTGGCCGACATGAGCGGCTATGCCTACTACAGCGGCGTGCGCTTCGCGCTGTACGGCGCCGGCGCCAGCGATTCGCTGGTGCGTGGCGGCCGCTACGACGAAGTGGGCGCCGTGTTCGGCCGCAACCGGCCGGCCGCCGGCTTCAGCCTCGACCTCAAGGCGCTGGTGGAACTAGCCGCGCCGCAAGGCCCGCGTGCGGCCATCCGCGCCCCCTGGGGCGAAGACGCCGCGCTGCGCGAAGCGGTGCGCGGCCTGCGCGCGCAGGGCGAGACGGTGGTGTGCGTGCTGCCCGGCCATGAACACGAGGCCCAGGAATTCGATTGCGACCGCGAGTTGGCGCTGGTCGATGGCCGCTGGGCGCTGCGGGCGCTCTGAACTCTTTTCACGAACCTTTCGGACATCATGCAACAGCAGAGCAACTCGGCCCCGCGTGCGGCGCGGGGCAAGAACGTCGTGGTCGTCGGCACCCAGTGGGGCGACGAAGGCAAGGGCAAGGTGGTGGACTGGCTCACCGACCATGCACAAGCCGTGGTGCGCTTCCAGGGCGGCCACAACGCCGGCCACACGCTGGTCATCAAGGGCGTGAAGACGGCGCTGCAGCTCATTCCCAGCGGCATCATGCGCGACGGCGTGCAGTGCTTCATCGGCAATGGCGTGGTGGTCGATCCCACCCACCTGCTGTCCGAGATCGAGCGGCTCGAGAAGATCGGCCTGGACGTGCGTTCGCGCCTGTTCATCAGCGAATCGTGCCCGCTGATCCTGCCCTTCCACGTGGAAGTGGACAAGGCACGCGAGGCGCTGCGCGAGACCAGCGGCGCCGGCAAGATCGGCACCACCGGCAAGGGCATCGGCCCCGCCTATGAAGACAAGGTGGCCCGCCGCGCGCTGCGCGTGCAGGACCTGAAGCACCCCGAGCGCTTCGCCAAGAAGCTCAAGGAGCTGCTGGAGTTGCACAACTTTGCGCTGGGCGGCTACCTCAAGAGCACGCCGCTGGAATTCCAGCCCATCTTCGACCATGCGATGCAGGTGGCCGAGCAGCTCAAGCCGATGATGGCCGACGTGGGCTACCGCCTGCACACCGCCAACAAGGAAGGCGCCAACATCCTGTTCGAAGGCGCACAGGGCACGCTGCTGGACATCGACCACGGCACCTACCCCTACGTCACCTCCAGCAACTGCGTGGCCGGCAATGCGGCTGCGGGCTCGGGCGTGGGCCCGGACCAGCTGCACTACATCCTGGGCATCACCAAGGCCTACACCACGCGCGTGGGCTCGGGCCCGTTCCCGACCGAGCTGCCGATGGACGAGGAGGGCACGGTGGGCCACCACCTGTCCACCGTGGGCCAGGAGCGTGGCACCGTCACCGGCCGCCCGCGCCGCTGCGGCTGGCTGGACGCGGCGCTGCTCAAGCGCTCGATCATCATCAACGGCATCTCGGGCCTGTGCATCACCAAGCTCGACGTGCTGGACGGCCTGAAGGAAATCAACGTCTGCGTGGGCTATGAGCTCAACGGCCGGCGCGTCGACATCCTGCCGCTGGACGCCGACGACATCCTGGCCTGCAAGCCGATCTACGAGACCTTCCCGGGCTGGACCGAAACCACCTTCGGCGTCACCCAGTGGGATGCGCTGCCGGCCAATGCGCGCGCCTACCTGGAGCGTGTGGAGGCCTACATCGGCGCCCCCATCGACATGGTGTCCACCGGCCCCGACCGCGAGCACACCATCCTCCTTCGCCACCCGTACCAAGCCTGACCGACAAGGAGCCTTCGATGCTGACCGACGACGGCAAACACCTCTACGTCTCCTGGGACGAGTACCACATGCTGACCGAGCGCCTGGCGCTCAAGGTCTACAACTCGGGCTGGGAGTTCGACCAGATCCTGTGCCTGGCCCGCGGCGGCATGCGCCCGGGCGACGTGCTGTCGCGCGTGTTCGACAAGCCGCTGGCCATCATGTCCACCAGCTCGTACCGGGCCGAGGCCGGCACCATCCAGGGCCGGCTGGACATGGCCAAGTACATCACCATGCCCAAGGGCGAGCTGGCCGGCCGCGTGCTGCTGGTCGACGACCTGGCCGACTCGGGCATCACGCTCAAGGCGGTGGTCGAACGCCTGCGCGGCATGCCTTCCATCCAGGAGCTGCGCTCGGCGGTCATCTGGACCAAGGGCGTGTCGACCTACACCCCCGACTACTACGTCGAACTGCTGACCACCAGCCCGTGGATCCATCAGCCGTTCGAAGAGTACGACGGCCTGCGCCCCGAAGGCCTGGCCCGGAAGTTCTCGGTTTGATCGACCGCGCCGCGGTGCCGCTGCCGTTGGTTGATGCCATCAAGGACTTGCTGTCCTGGGGTGGCACGACTGCAGCCGGTGTTGCGGCGCTTGATCTGCTGTTCTTTACGCGCAAACAAAAAGGGCCGATGCTGTGTGCATCGGCCCTTCGTTTTTTCTTGATCACTGGTGCCCAGGAGAGGACTCGAACCTCCACGGAGTTACCCGCTAGTACCTGAAACTAGTGCGTCTACCAATTCCGCCACCTGGGCATTTCAGGGAAGCTGGAAGTCTATCATCAAAAATTCAAACAACGCAAGCGCCCCCAGCCTCGGCGCCGCTCTGATGAGCGAAGTGGAAGGCATCGTCCAGGGTCATCGCGACGGCCACGGCTTCGTGCTGCAGCCGGGCGGCAACGACATCTACCTGTCGCAGCAGGAGATGCGCGCCGTGCTCCACCGCGACAAGGTGCGGGTGCGCGTGGTGCGCTACGACCGCAAGGGCCGGCCCGAAGGCCGTGTGCTCGAGATCCTGGAGCGGCGCAAGTCGCCCATCATCGGACGCCTGCTGCATGAAAGCGGCGTGTGGCTGGTGGCGCCCGAAGACAAGCGCTATGGCCAGGACATCCTGATTCCCAAGAACGCCACCGCCAATGCGCAGGCAGGGCAGGTGGTGGCGGTGGAACTCACCGAGCCGGCCTCGATGTTCTCGCAGCCGGTGGGCCGCGTGAGCGAGGTGCTGGGCGAGATCGACGACCCCGGCATGGAGATCGAGATCGCGGTGCGCAAGTACGAAGTGCCGCACCGCTTCTCGCCCGAGACGCTGGCCCAGGCCGCGGCGCTGCCCGACCGCGTGCGCCCGGCCGACAAGCGTCACCGCATCGACCTGACCGACGTACCGCTGGTCACCATCGACGGCGAAGATGCGCGCGACTTCGACGATGCGGTGTACTGCGAGCCCTTCAAGAAGGGTCGCGGCAAGACGGCCTTCAACGGCTTCCGCCTCATCGTGGCGATTGCCGACGTCAGCCACTACGTCAAGCCCGGCGAGCCGATCGACGACGACGCCTATGAGCGCGCCACCTCGGTGTATTTCCCGCGCCGGGTGATCCCGATGCTGCCGGAAAAGCTGTCCAACGGCCTGTGCTCGCTCAACCCGAACGAAGACCGGTTGTCGATGGTGTGCGACATGCTGGTGTCCGACGTGGGCGAGCTCCACGCCTACCAGTTCTACCCGGCGGTCATCCACTCGCATGCCCGCTTCACCTACACCGAGGTGGCGGCCATCCTGGCCAACACCCGCGGGCCCGAGGCCGCCAAGCGCAGCGACCTGGTGGAGCACCTGCTGCACCTGAACGACTGCTACCGCGCGCTGCTCAAGTCGCGTGCGGCCCGCGGCGCGGTGGACTTCGAGACCACCGAGACGCAGATCGTGTGCGACGAGAACGGCCGCATCGAGAAGATCGTGCCGCGTGTGCGCACCGAGGCGCACAAGCTGATCGAAGAAGCCATGCTGGCGGCCAACGTCTGCGCGGCCGACTTCATCCAGCAGGGCAAGCACCCGAGCCTGTACCGCGTGCACGAAGGCCCGACGCCCGAGAAGAAGACCACGCTGCAGAACTACCTGCGCTCGCTGGGGCTGGGCCTGTCGGTGAGCGACGAGCCCACGCCGGGTGAGTTCCAGGCCATCGCCCAGGCCACCAAGGAACGGCCCGACGCGCTGCAGATCCACACCATGCTGCTGCGCTCGATGCAGCAGGCCATCTACACGCCGATCAACAGCGGCCACTTCGGCCTGGGCTACCCGGCCTACACCCACTTCACCAGCCCGATCCGCCGTTACCCCGACCTGCTGGTGCACCGCGTGATCAAGGCGTTGCTGGGCGGCAGGAAGTACCAGCTCGATGCCAAGCTGCTGGCCGCCGAGCCGCCGGTGACGGTGCGCAAGGGGGGCAAGCCGGTCAAGGGTGCAGCGGCCGGCAGCGCCGGCGCGGCGCGGGCGCACGGCGCCGACGTGTGGGAGATCGCAGGCGCGCACTGCAGCGCCAACGAACGCCGCGCCGACGAAGCCTCGCGCGACGTGGAAGCCTGGCTCAAGTGCCGCTACATGCGTGAGCGCCTGGGCGAGGAGTTCGGCGGCACCGTCACCGCGGCCACCAGCTTCGGCCTCTTCGTCACGCTGGACGGGCTGTACGTGGAAGGCCTGGTGCACATCACCGAGCTGGGCGGCGAGTACTTCCGCTTCGACGAAGCGCGGCAGGAGCTGCGCGGCGAACGCAGCGGCGTGCGCTACACCATCGGCAGCCGCGTGCGGGTGCAGGTGAGCCGCGTCGACCTCGACGGCCG
>NZ_CAXFDV010000239.1:0-13913 GCF_964001545.1 uncultured Aquincola sp. | reverse complement strand
GTCGGTGGTCGATTGCGGCGTGGCCGAAACGCTGCTGCCGCACGACCGGCTGCTGATGCGCAAGATCGCCCACGGCACGCGCAACGCCCGCGTGGGGCCAGCGATGAGCACCGACCAGGCGCATGCGGCCATCCGCGCCGGCATGGAGATCGGCGATGCCTTGCGCGGCAACCTGGTGGCCTGCGCCGGCATCGGCGTGGGCAGCCATGAAAGTGCGGCGCTGGTGCTGGCGCGCCTGGGCGACACCGCGATCCGCGAGTTGCTGATCGAAGGCCCGCAGATGAACCAGGACGACCTGGCCCACCTGATGGCCGTGGTGCAAGGCGCCCAGGGCCGCCACCGCGAGACCGGCGACCCGGTGGAAGTGCTGGCCGCCTTCGGGGGCTTCGAGATCGCGATGATGGTGGGCGTGATGCTGGTGTCGGCCAGCAAGCGCCACCTGGTGATGGTGGACGGCATGGCCGCCTGCGCGGCGCTGATGGTGGCCTCGCGCATCGCGCCGCCGGTGACCGACTACTGCGTGTTCTGCCGCAGCCATTCGCACCAGGGGCTGGACCAGGCGCTCGGCCTGTTCCGCGCTTCGGCCCTGCTGGAACTGGGCATGGAAAGCACCGACGGCACCGGCGCCACCGTCGCCTGGCCGCTGGTGCGGGCCGCCGCGGCGCTGTTGACCGAAGTGGCCGAGGGCGAAGACCCCGGGCCTTCACGGCCGGTGGCCATGGTCAGCGGCGAGATGCCGCTGCCGCCTGCGGGCGACGAGGCCACGCGGCCCGGCCCGCTGGATGCGCCCGACGTGGCGCTGTAGCCGCGTTCAGAGCGTGAGAGTTTTTCGGGCGGGCCCGAGCAACGCGTCCAAAGGCGTCCGATCTAGGCGCAAAGCGCAGCCGTAGCTCGGGCTACGGCGAGCATTTGCAACGACGAGCGGGCGTGTTGGGGCGTGGTGAGCGGGCTTGAACGAAAGACGCTCACGCTCTCAGTTGGTGTTCTGGCCTTCGGGCTGTTCCTGCCCCTGCTGCACGGGTTGCTGCACCGGTTGCGCCGGCACCACCTGCTGCCCCGGCACCGGCATCGGCGGCCGCGCCACGGGCATCTGGTTGGTCATCGCCGGTGGGCGGAACAGCGCGGGCGGCTGCACGCCCGGCACGTAACCGGGCGGCACGGCGCCCGGCGCGGCGGGTGCAGCCGAAGGCGGCATGCCCGCAGAAGGCAAAGTGGTGGCGCCATAAGGCTCCACCGGCAACGTCCCGGTGTTGGGCGCCGGCAGCGGCGGCAGTTCCAGCTGCACCTGCGGCGCTTGCCCGCTGGGGCCCAGCGCGGCGCCGCGGGCATGCACCGACTGCAGCACGATGCCCGATTCGATGGCCATGCCCACGCGGTAGGCGCGGGGCGGCTTGCCATCGACCGCGATCAAGGCCACGCCGCCAGGGCGGGCATCGCTGGCGCGCGGCGCGGCCACGCCCACCAGCTGGAAGCGGCTGGCCACCTCAGGCGCCAGCGGCGCGGCTTCCACCACCACCGGTGCGCTGCCCAGCACGCGCGAGACGTCCGCCGGGGGCAGGTCGCCCATGCCGGCGGCCTGCGCATGGGCCGGAATGGCCGGCGCGGCCGCAAACACCCGCAGGCCCCAGAACGCCGCGGTGCCCGCCACAGCCGCCCAGATTGCAAAGGCCAATATTCGTGCCGTCATCCGGCGATTATGATCGATCGGTTTTGTCGTCAAGTGCGCCTGTCACGGCCCTCAGGAAGTCATGTCCCCGACCACCCGTCCGTCCCTTCGCCGCCGCGGGCTTGCTCGCGGTTTCACCCTGATCGAGTTGATGGTCGTGCTGGTCATCATCGGCGTGCTGGCCGCCCTGATCGTGCCCAACGTGCTCGACCGTGCCGACGATGCCCGCGTGACCGCGGCGCGCACCGACGTCAACAACCTCATCCAGGCGCTCAAGCTCTACAAGCTGGACAACCAGCGCTACCCCACGGCAGAACAAGGCCTGGAAGCGCTGGTGCGCAAGCCCACCGTGGGCACCATTCCGATGAACTGGAAGCCCTACCTGGACAAGCTGCCCAACGACCCCTGGGGCCGCCCTTATCAGTACGTCAACCCGGGCGTGAAGGGCGACATCGACGTCTTCAGCTTCGGGGCCGACGGCCAGACCGGCGGCGAAGGCAACAACGCCGACATCGGCTCCTGGCAGTGAAGCATCCATGGCACGGCACCGCCGGGCCGCTGTAGCGCGCGGCTTCACGCTGATCGAGCTGATGGTGGTGGTGGCGTTGATCGCCATCGCCGTCAGTGTCGCCAGCCTGGCCCTGCGCGATGGCTCGCAGGTGCAGCTCGAGCGTGAGGCCGAGCGCCTGGCCGCGCTGCTCGAAGGCGCGCGGGCGGAAGCCCGTGCCGGCCAGCTGCGTGCCCTGTGGGAACCGACCAGTGGCGTCAACTCCGACGGCAACGACTTCCGCTTCACCGGCCTGCCCAAGGGCGACCGGCCGCTGCGCTGGATGACGCGCGGCGTGACGGTGGAGATCGTCGGCCGGCGCTACGTGGTGCTGGGGCCCGAGCCGCTGATCGGCGCCCAGCGCCTCGTGCTGCGGCTGGACGACCAGCGGGTGGCGCTGTACACCGACGGGCTGGGGCCCTTCACCATCGACCAGGGCACGCCATGAACAGGCGCTCCGCTCGCGGCTTCACGCTGATCGAGGTGCTGGTGGCGCTGGTCATCGTGGCGGTGGCCATCGGCGCCGGCCTGAAAGCCGCCGGCTCCCTGACCGACAACGCCGAGCGGCTGTCGCTGGTGACGGCGGCGCAATGGTGCGCCGACAACCAGCTGGTGACGCTGACCACCCGCCGAGGCAGCTACCCCGGCATCGGCGAGACCACGTTCGAGTGTGAACAGCTGGGCCGGCGCTACCGCGGCCACCTGCGGGTGCGTGGCACCTTCAATTCCGACATCCGCGTGCTCGAAGCCTCGGTGGGCGACGAGAACGACGTGCCGCTGGTCAGCGTGACCACCGCCATGTACCGGTACCGCTGACCATGCGCAGGCAACACGGCTTCACGCTGGTGGAAGTGATGGTGGCCATGTTCATCATGGCGGTCATGGCCGTGATGGCCTGGCAGGGGGTGGACGCCATCGCCCGCTCGCGCACCGTGGCCAAGGCCAGCGTGGACCGCACGCTGCGGGTGGGCACGGTGCTGGCGCAATGGCAGGCCGATCTGCGGGCGGTGCAGCCCAACCAGGTGGTCGACCCGCTCAACCTGACCAACCAGCTGGCGCGGCTGATCCGCAGCACCGACGACGGCGTGCAGGTGGTGGTGTGGTCGCTGCGCGGCGGCCGGCTGCTGCGCTGGGCCAGCCCTTCCACCCGGCTGGCGGGCGAGCTGCAGGAGTACTGGCTGCGCAGCCAGCAGCTGCTGGGCACGGAAAGCGCGCAGCTGCTGATGCTGGACGGCGTGAGCGGCTGGCAGACCTACTGCAGCGACGGCAGCCCCAGCCTCAACAACTGCGAATCAACCCAGGAGGCGATGCCGGTGGCGGTGCGCCTCGTGCTGCAGTTCGATGGTGAGACCGCCGGCACCCTGACCCGCGACACCGCGCTGCCGGCCGTGCCGCGGCCCCAATCGTGATGCAGCGCCGCACCCCGCCCCGGTGGCGCCAGCGCGGCGCCGCACTGCTGCTGGCCATGATCGTGCTGACGCTGGTGGCCACGCTGGCCGCGGGCATGGTGTACCAGCAGGACCGCGCCATCCGGGTGGAAGCCGCCGAGCGGGCGCACGAGCAGACGGCGCACGTGGCGCAAGGCGCGCTGGAAATGGCCCGCTGGGCGCTGCGGCAGGACGCGGTGCAAAGCGGCAAGACTGACCACCTGGGCGAAAGCTGGGCCACCGTGCTGCCCGAGACCGAACTGTCGACGCTGATCAGCGGCCGCGACGAAACGCCGGTCGGGCAGGAAGGGCAGCTGCGCGCCTTCGCCCGCGGGCAGATCACCGATGCGCAGTCGCGCTTCAACCTGCGCAACCTGGTCGACCCCAACGGCGAGCCCGACACGACGCAGGAGTTCGTCTTTCGCACGCTGTGCAGCGATGCCGGGCTGCCCGACGAGGTGGCGGTGCGCATCATCAACGGGCTGCGCCAGTCCTGGTCGAAGACGCTGGCGGCGCAGGCGGTGATCGCCCCCACCCGCATGGCGCAGCTGAGCTGGCTGGGCATCGAGCCCAACGTCATCGACAACCTGCGGCCCCTGGTCGACCTGCTGCCTGAGCGCACCACGCTCAACATCAACACCGCGGGTGTGGAAGTGCTGTCGGCCGCCATCCTCGGCCTGAACCGCGGCGACGCCGAACGCGTGGTGGAAGAACGCCGCCGCCGCGCCAAGGACGGCGGCTTCACCTCCAGCGCCCAGCTGCGCGAGATGTTCCCGGGGCTCAAGGAAGGCGCCTTCGTCAACACCGGGGTCACCAGCAACTACTTCGAGGTGCGGGCCGAGCTGCGCATCGGCGAAGAGATCACGCGTGATGCCTGGCTGCTGCGCCGCAACGGCACCAATGTGTCCGTGGTGCGGGAGGAGCGCCTGTCCCGCTGGACCAACCCGCGCTCATGAACTCGCCGACCCCAGGCAGGCAGCAAAACCGGAATCGTTTTCCTTTTTCATTTGCTGCTGTCATCTAAAAAAGTTAGCCTCCGCCCTCCATGTCCATCCTCGTCGTCAAGATTCCGCCCCGGGAACGGCTCATGCCGGGCCGCGGCGACCCGGTGGAGCGCACCGCCAGCGAATACGCCTATGTGCTCAGCAGCGACGGCCTGAGCGTGAGCAGCGCCGGCCGCTGTGCGCCCGCGCTGCTGCCCAAGGCCGACACCGTGGTGGCGGTGCTCACCGACACCGACGTGAGCTGGCAGCGCATCACCCTGCCCCGCGCCCCAGCGCAGCGGCTGCGCGCGGCGCTGGGCGGCGTGCTGGAAGAAGCCCTGCTGGAAGACGCCGAGGCGCTGCACCTGGCCGTCGCCCCCGGCGCGGCCGCGGGCCAGCCCACCTGGGTGGCCGCGATGCCGCGCGGCTGGTTGTCGCTGCACCTGGCCACACTCGAAACCGCGGGCCGCGCGGTGGAACGGGTGCTGCCTTCGGCCTGGCCCGACGAAGCGCCGCTGGGCCATTTCGCCGAGCCGGCCGGCGCCGATGGCGACAGCCCGCCGCTGCTCACCTGGGCCGATGCCGACGGCGTGCTCACTGTCGGCCTGCAGGGCGGGCTGGCGCGCCAGATGCTGCCGCAGTGGCTGGCCACCGCCGCCCGCTGGAGCGCCACGCCCGCCGCCGCCACCGCGGCCGAAGCCTGGCTGGGCGCGCCGGTGCAGGTGCTGTCGGACGACGAGCGCACGCTGCAGGCGGTGCGCTCGCGCTGGAACCTGCGGCAGTTCGAGCTGGCGCCGCGCCACCGCGGCATGCAGGCGGTGCGCGAGGCCTGGCGCCGCTTCCTGAGCCCGGCCTTCCGGCCCGCGCGCTGGGGCGTGATGGCGCTGCTGGCGGTGCAGATCGTGGGCCTGAACCTCTGGGCCTGGCATGAGCGCGGCGAGATCGATCGCCGCAAGCTGGCCATGCAGCAGGTGCTCAAGGAAGCCCATCCGCAGGTGCGCGCGGTGCTGGACGCGCCGGTGCAGATGTCGCGCGAGACCGAGATGCTGCGCGTGGCCGCCGGCAAGCCCGGCGAGACCGACCTGGAAGGCCTGCTGAACGTGGCCGCCTCGGCCTGGCCCCAGGGCGCCGCGCCCGCGGCTTCGCTGCGCTTTGAGCCCGGCCGGCTGAGCTTCACCGCGCTGGACTGGAGCCCGCAGCAGATCGAAGAATTCCGTGGCCAGTTGCGCCCCGCCGGCTGGCAGGTGGAAGAAGCCAACGGCACCCTGACCTTGAGCCGCGCGCCGGCCGGAAGAAGCTGATGAATGCCGTTCTCTCCCCCGCCCAAGGCGGCCTGGCCGCGGTGCGTGCCCAGCTGCGTGCCCGCTGGCGCAGCCTGGCCCAGCGCGAGCGCCGGCTGGTGGCCGGCCTGGCCGCAGTGCTGGCGGTGGCCGCCGTCTGGCTGCTGCTGGTGCAGCCGGCCTGGCGTACCCTGCGCAGCGCACCGGCCGAGATCGACCGGCTGGAAGCCCAGCTGCAGCAGATGCGGCGTGAAGCCACAGAAACCGCCGAGCTGCGCAATGCCCCGCGCATCAACCTCACCCAGGCCAGCGCCGCGCTCCGCGCCAGCACCGACCGGCTGGGCGAACGCGGCAAGCTGCAGGTGATCGGCGACCGCGCCACGCTGACGCTGGCCAACGCCAACGGCGACGAACTGCGCCGCTGGCTGGCCGAAGCCCGCAGCGGCGCCCGCGCCCGCCCGGTGGAAGCCAACCTGACCCGAGGCCCGCAAGGACACACCGGCACGCTGGTGGTCGCACTCCCGGGCAACAACCCATGACGGCGCGCTGGACTGCGCTGCGGCCGCGCCGGGCCGCAGCCGGTGCCGCCGCCATGGCGACGACCGACACCGGGGCCGGGCGCCGCGCCCGCCGCTGGGGCCTGCTGGGCGCGGTGCTGGGCCTGCTGGTGGGCGTGGTGGCCTTCATGCCGGCGGCCTGGCTGGCGCGCGGCATCGCCTCGGCCACCGACCAGCATGTGCTGTTCACGCAGACCCGCGGCACCGTGTGGTCGGGCAGCGCACTGCCGGTGCTCACGGCCGGGCCTGAAAGCCGCACCGCGCTGGCCCTGCCGGGGCGGCTGGAATGGTTGCTGCACTGGCGGGGCCTGTCGCTGGAGCTGCAGCTGCGCCAGCCCTGCTGCCTGGCCGCGCCGCTGGTGGTGCAGCTCAGGCCCGGCTTCGGCCAGACCACCGTCACGCTGCTGCCGCCGGCCAACGGCGGCCTGGTGGGCCAGTGGCCGGCCGCCTGGCTGGCCGGCCTGGGCACGCCCTGGAATGCGGTGCAGCTCAGCGGCACGCTGCGCCTGCGCACGCCGGGCCTGACCGTGGAACAGGTGGCCGGCCGCACCCGCTTCACCGGCGAGGCCACGCTCGAACTCACGCACGTGGCCACGCCGCTGGCGCCCATCGACACACTCGGCAGCTACCAGGTGGTGCTGCGGGGCGATGCGGCCAGCGGCAACGCCTCCACAATCACGCTCACCACGCTCGAAGGCGCGCTGCAGGCCAGCGGCGAGGGCCAATGGGGTGAAGGGCGGCTGCGCTTTCGCGGCGAGCTCCGGGCCGTCGATGGCCAGGAAGGTGCGCTGTCCAACCTGCTGAACATCGTCGGGCGGCGCCAGGGGGCGCTGTCCGTCATCTCGATCGGATGACTTCATGAAATACCGAGTCCACGCCCTGGTCACCGCCCTGGTGTGCGCCGGCATGGTGCTGCCACCGCCGCTGGCCGCCCAGACGACGCGCAGCCCCTCCGCCGTCGCCGCCCGCGCCAGCACGCCCGTCACGCTCAACTTCGTCAATGCCGACATCGAGGCGGTGACCCGCGCGATGGGTGCCATCCTCGACCGCCAGTTCCTGGTCGATCCCCGCGTCAAGGGCACCATCACCGTCTACAGCGACCAGCCGGTGCCGGTGACCGTGGCCTACCAGAACTACCTGGCTGCGCTGCGCGGCCTGGGCTTTGCGGTGGTGGAAAGCGGCGGCCTGCTCAAGGTGGTGCCCGAGGCCGACGCCAAGCTGCAGACCGGCACCGTGACCATCGGCCAGGGCCAGCCGCGCGGCGACCAGGTGATCACGCAGATCTTCAAGCTGAGCCACGAGAACCCGAACAACCTGGTGGCCATCCTGCGGCCGTTGATCAGTGCCAACAACACCATCAACGCCAACCCCAGCAACAGCACGCTGGTGATCACCGACTACGCGGACAACCTGCAGCGGCTGGGCAAGATCATCTCGGCACTCGACCAGCCCGCCAGCACCGACATTGAGGTGATTCCGCTGCAGCATGCGGTGGCCAGCGACATGGCCGCGCTGGTGCAGCGCCTGTCCGACAGCGGCGGCGGCTCGGCCACGCCGGGCGTGCCGGCACCGGCGGTGACCGGTGCGGGCGGCGGCAGCGGCTCGGTGCTGGCCGATCCGCGCAGCAACTCGCTCATCGTGCGGGCGGCCAACCCGGCCAAGCTGTCGCAGATCCGCGCCATCGTCGCCCGGCTCGACCAGCCCATGCGCAATGGCGGGCCGGCCGGCAACATCTGGGTGGTGTACCTGAAGAACGCCGATGCGGTGAAGCTGGCCACGGTGCTGCGCGCCGCCTTCTCGCCCAACGGCGGCGGCGGTGGTGGCGGCAGCAGTTCTTCCAGCAGCAGCGGCCTGGGCAGCAGCAGTGGCAGCAGCGGCTCGGGCCTGGGCGGGCTGACGAACAGCGGGGGCCTCACCAACAGCGGCACCGGCAGCAACAGCAGCGGCGCGGGCAGCTCGGCCGCCACGGCGCCGCTGCAGGCCTCGCAAGGGCCATCGACTGGCGGCTTCATCCAGGCCGACCCGTCGACCAACTCGCTCATCATCACCGCGCCCGAGCCCTTGTACCGGCAGGTGCGCGCGGCCATCGACCAACTGGATTCGCGCCGCGCGCAGATTTATGTCGAGTCGATGATCGTGAAGGTGAATGCCGAGAAGCTGGGCCAGTTCGGCGTGCAGTGGCAGCACCTGTTCGGCAACACCGGCGACAGCACGCTGGTGGGCCTGGGCACCAACTCTTCGGTGGGCGGCAACAACATCCTGGCGCTGACGGCGGCCACCGCCGGTGGCGTGCAGGGCGTGGCCGGCGCGGTGAGCTCCATCGCCTCGGGCCTGAACGTGGGCGTGATCCGCAAGATCGGCAGCACCTTCACGCTGGGCGCGGTGGCGCACTTCCTCGAGAACAACGTGGGCGCCAATCTGCTGTCCACACCCAACCTGATCTCGCTGGACAACGAAGAGGCCAAGATCGTCATCGGCCAGAACGTGCCCTTCGTCACCGGCACCTATGCCAACACCGGCGGCAGCAGCACGGTCACGCCCTTCCAGACCATCGAACGGCAGGACGTGGGCCTGACGCTGCGCATCAAGAGCCAGATCGGCGAAGGCGGCACCATCCGCATGACGATCTACCAGGAAAACTCGTCGGTGCTGTCCACCAGCTCCACCGCGGGCCCGACGACGGACAAGAGCAGCATCGAGACCAGCGTGGTGGTGGACGACGGCCAGATCATGGTGCTGGGCGGCCTGCTGAAGGACGAATACACCGATGGCGAAGACCGCATCCCCGGCCTGAGCGGCCTGCCGGTGGTCGGCAACCTGTTCCGCAACGAACAGCGCAAGCGCGTCAAGACCAACCTGATGGTGTTCCTGCGCCCGGTGGTCATCCGCGACCAGGCCACCGCCAACTCGCTGACCATCGACCGCTACGAATCCATCCGCGCGCTGCAGCAGGACGGCCAGCCCAAGCCCAGCGTGGTGATCCCGGTGAACGAAGCGCCGGTGCTGCCGGCCCTGCCCCCGCAACCCGCCGCCCCGGTGCCAGCGCCGCTGGGCCAGGGCGTGCTGCCGCCGGAAGGCGCCGCTTCGGCGCCGCGCTGAAGGAGTGAAGATGCGCCAATACGTGCACAGCAAGGGCCGGCGGGCCGAGCGCCGGGCCGCCCCAAGCCGGCCCGCATCCCCTCGGGGGATCGACCGGCGTACTCGACGGGCGAGGGGCTGACATGAGCGCTAGGCACCCTCTTCCGTATGCGTTTGCCAAGACGCACACACTGCTGCTCGAAGACAACGGCGAGCAGCTGACGCTGTACTGCGGCGACACCTCGCCGGCTTCGGCGCTGTCGGAGGTGGTGCGGCTGTACGACATCACCACCTTCGAGCGTGAACCCAGCGCCACGCTGGCCCAGCGCATCGCCAGCGCTTACGCGGGCGGCGAATCCAGCGCCGCCACCGTGGTGGGCGAGGTGGAAAGCGCGGTCGACCTGAGCCGGCTGATGCAGGACCTGCCGGCGGTGGAAGACCTGCTGGAAGCCGCCAACGACGCGCCCATCATCCGCATGCTCAATGCGCTGCTGACGCAGGCCGCCAAGGACGGCGCCAGCGACATCCACATCGAGCCCTACGAACGCAGCTCGTCGGTGCGCTTCCGCGTGGACGGCACGCTGCGCGAAGTGGTGCAGCCCAACCGCGCGCTGCATGCGGCGCTGATCTCGCGGCTGAAGATCATGGCCGAGCTGGACATCGCCGAAAAGCGCATGCCGCAGGACGGCCGCATCAGCCTGCGCATCGGCGGCCGCGCGATCGACGTGCGGGTGTCCACGCTGCCCAGCGCCCACGGCGAACGCGCGGTGCTGCGGCTGCTGGACAAGACCGAATCGAAATTCACGCTCGAAGGCCTGGGCATGAGCGGCGACGTGCTCTCGGCCTTCGACCGGCTGATCAAGCAGCCGCACGGCATCGTGCTGGTCACCGGGCCCACCGGCTCGGGCAAGACCACCACGCTGTATGCCTCGCTGGCGCGGGTGGACACCAGCACCACCAACGTGCTGACGGTGGAAGACCCGATCGAGTACGAACTGCCCGGCATCGGCCAGACGCAGGTCAACGCCAAGATCGACCTCACCTTCGCCAAGGCCCTGCGCGCCATCCTGCGGCAGGACCCGGACGTGATCATGATCGGCGAAATCCGCGACTTCGAGACCGCGCAGATCGCCATCCAGGCCTCGCTCACCGGCCACCTGGTGCTGGCCACGCTGCACACCAACGACGCGCCTTCGGCCGTCACCCGGTTGATCGACATGGGCGTGGAGCCTTTCCTGCTCAGCTCCAGCCTGCTGGGCGTGCTGGCGCAGCGCCTGGTGCGCAAGCTGTGCCCGGCCTGCAAGCGCCAGGATGGCCAGGGCCGCTGGCACCCGGTGGGCTGCACCGCCTGCAGCATGACCGGCTACAAGGGCCGCACCGGTGTGTACGAGCTGATGCGATCGGACGAGCAGGTGACCGCGCTGATCCACGAACGCGCGGCCGAGGCCGAACTCACCGCCGCTGCCCGCCAGACGGGCCTGCGCTCGATGCGCGAAGATGGCGAGCGGCTGGTGGAAGCCGGCATCACCTCGCTCGAAGAAGTGCTGCGCGTCACCCGCTCCTAACGCCCCATGCCCGCCTACCGCTTCGAAGCCCTCGACGCCGCCGGCAAGGCCTCCACCGGCCTGCTGGAGGCCGACAACGCCCGCGCCGCGCGCGCCCAGCTGCGGGCGCAATCGCTGGTGCCGCTGGCCGTCACCCAGGTGGGGGCGCAGGGCGCCGTCAGCGCGCTGGAAGGCGGCGCCGCCCGCACCGGCCGCCGCGTGTTCAACACCACCCGCCTGACGGTGTGGACGCGGCAGCTGGCCGGTCTGGTGGGCTCGGGCCTGCCGCTGGAACGCGCGCTCACCGCGCTGGCCGAAGAGGCCGACGACCAGCGCCAGCGCGAGCTGGTGGCCCACCTCAAGAGCGAGGTGAATGCCGGCGCCAGCTTCGCCCGGGCGCTGGCCAGCGCGCCGAAAGACTTCGACGAGGTGTACCGCGCGGTGGTGGCCGCGGGTGAGCAGAGCGGCGCGCTGGGCATCGTGCTCGAGAAGATGGCCGACGACCTGGAAGAGCAGCAGGCGCTGCGCGCCAAGCTGATCGGTGCGGCGCTGTACCCGGCCATCGTCTCGCTGATCGCGGTGGTCATCGTCATCTTCCTCGTCACCTACGTGGTGCCGCAGGTGGCCTCGGTGTTCACCAACAGCAAGCGCGCGCTGCCGGGGCTGACGGTGGCCATGCTGGCCATCAGCGACTTCGTGCGCCACCAGGGCTGGATCGCGCTGCTGGCGCTGCTGCTGGGCGGTGGCGGCCTGGTGCTGGCGCTGCGCCACGAGCCCTTCCGCGAACGCTTCGACGCCGGCTGGCTGAAGCTGCCGGTGCTGGGCCGGCTGGCGCGCGGCTACAACGCGGCCCGCTTTGCCAGCACGCTGGCCATGCTGGCCGGCGCGGGTGTGCCCATCCTGAAGGCGCTGCAGGCGGCGGCCGAAACCCTGTCCAACCGCGCGATGCGGGCCGACGCGATGGACGCACTGGTGCGCGTGCGCGAAGGCGCACCGCTGGCCTCGGCCATGGCGGGCAAAAAGCGCTTTCCGGGCCTGCTGGCCATGTTCGCCCGCCTGGGCGAGCAAACCGGCACCCTGCCCGCGATGCTGGCACGCGCCGCCTCGCAGATGGGCGCCGAGGTGCAGCGCCGCGCGATGGCGCTGGCCACGCTGCTGGAGCCGCTGCTGATCGTGGCCATGGGCGTGGCGGTGATGCTCATCGTGCTGGCGGTGCTGCTGCCCATCATCCAGCTCAACACCTGGGTGAAGTGAGCACGGGCGAGGCCAGCACGGCGGGCGCGCCCTGGCGGCGCTGGCTGCTGCGCCTGTCGCCGCGCAGCGCCGCCGCGCTGGCTGCGCTGGCTGCCGCACCGTTGGCGGCCGGCCTGGCGGCGGGGGTGCTCACCCTGGCCCATGTGCCACTGGTGCACTGGCCCTGGCCGCTGGCCGGCGCCGCGCTGCCGGCGGTGCTGGCCGCGCCCTCGGCCGCCCGCGTGCTGCTGCGTTTGCTGCACGATCTGGAAGACGCGCAGGCCGAGGCCGAGCGCCTGGCCCTGACCGACCCGCTGACCGGCGCCCACAGCCGCCGGCAGTTCTACCTGTTCACCGAGGCCGAGCTGGCCCGCAGCCGGCGGGCGCAGGTGCCGCTGTCGGTGCTGGTGATCGACGTCGACGGCCTGCGGCGCATCAACGACCACCGCGGCCACGATGCCGGCGACGCCGCGCTGCAGGCCGTGGCCGCCGCCTGCCGCCACGACCTGCGCGACTACGACACCCTGGCCCGCCACGGCGGCGACAGCTTTGCGGTGCTGCTGCCGCAGACCGGCACCGACACCGCGGTGACCATCGGCGAACGGGTGCGCACCGCCGTGGCCGCGCTGCCGCCGGTGAGCGTGACGGTGGGCGTGGCCACCGCAGCGCCCGGCAGCGACCTGAGCGTGGACGCCTTGATGGCGCTGGCCGAAGAAGCCCTGGCCCGAGCCCAGCAGGCCGGCGGCAACCGGGTGCTCACCTGATGTGCAAGCGCCTGGCGGGCGCGATACTTGCTGCCAGGCGATAGGCAATTGCGGCGTGTTTGCGCTGTTGATCGCCCGTTGGGGCAATCACGGCTGCGCTGCAATCAAGCTGCACAGCAAGGAGGCTTCCATGGGCGACCTGTCACCCGCCACCGACCTGGTTCCGGTCCCGTCCGGAACGTCGATCCCGCTCGCGCAGATGCGCAGCGTCTACCGCGTGCACGACGTGGAGCGCAAGCTGGCCAAGCTGCCGGCCAAGGAGCACGAGAACCTGCGCTCCACCTATGAGCGCATGCTGGAAAAAGGCGCCGAGCGCTTCCAGGTGAAACCCTCCGGCCTGCCGGCGATGGAACACTTGTACGACGAACTGCCCAATTTCCATGACGCGCTGGACGACGTGAAGCGCCAGCTGGCGCTGTGCCACGACAGCCGCGATGCGCTGGAGATCGTGCCGATGCTGCTGCTGGGCCCGCCCGGCGTGGGCAAGACGCACTTTGCGCGCGAGGTGGCGCAGCTGCTGGGCACCGGCATGGGCTTCGTGTCGATGAGCAGCCTGACCGCCGGTTGGGTGCTGTCGGGCGCCTCTTCGCAATGGAAGGGCGCGCGCCCCGGCAAGGTGTTCGAGACGCTGGTGGACGGCGCCTACGCCAACCCGGTGATCGTGATCGACGAGATCGACAAGGCGCGCGGCGAGCAGGCCTACGACCCGCTGGGCGCGCTGTATGCGCTGCTGGAACACGACACTGCGCACAGCTTCACCGACGAATTCGCCGAGGTGCCGATCGACGCCAGCCAGGTGATCTGGGTGGCCACCGCGAACGACGAGCGGGCGAT
>NZ_CAXFDV010000238.1:0-2294 GCF_964001545.1 uncultured Aquincola sp. | reverse complement strand
CCGTAGTTCACGCAGGAGGCCGCGGCTAGCGGGTGCTCTTGCGCCGACACGATCTCGGAGTGGTCGGTGGTGTTGAGCAGCAGGGCCAGGTCGCGCAGCACGATGTCGCGCAGGCGGGCGCGGCTGGCGGTGTAGGCGTCCGGCGACTCGCTGTCCTCCGATGGCGCGTCGTCGCACAGGCGGTCGAACAAGGTGGGCAGGTACACCGCTTCGCGATGGCGCGCGGCGGCCTCCGGCGGCAGCGTGGAAGGCAAGGCGCGCGCGGCAGGATGCGCTTGGGTCGTCATGGGGTTTCCTTGTCGGGCGGCGGTGGGCGAAGCTCGGCGCCGAGAGGCACGGCGCTGTCGAGCGAGAGGCCGTGATGCTCCAGCCGGGTGAGCGAGGGCAGGCGCTCATGGCGCTGCGTGGGCGCCCAACCCTGCGGCGCGAACAGGTGCAGCACGTTGGGCGGTTCGCTGGGCGCGAACAGGTCGTGGGGCCCGTGTGCATCCAGCTGCGACAGCACGGTGTCAATGCCGTCGCGCTGGCCCAGCAAGCGGGACAGCGGGGCCTTGGCCCCTTCAGAGGCTTTGAGATCGTCGAGGGCATCGACCCGGTTGGCGACCTCCTCCAGCGTCAGATGCGCCCAGTCCTCGTCGCCCGGCAGCCTTGCTTCCGGCGATTGCAGGCGTTGCAGGTAGCGCGCGTGCCATTGACTCAGCAGCTGCTCTTCGCGGGTGGGGGGCAGGTCGGCCACGGCAGCGGCGGCCGGTGCGGTCTCGGCGGGTTCAGCGCGCAGCAGCAAGTCATCGAGCCGTGACGGCTCGGCGGCGTGCGGGGCCAGCAACGGTGACCCCTGCCGATGCGGCGCGTCTGCCAGCAAGGTCAGGTCGATGTGCTCGGCGGGAGCGTCAGGCGCAGACGGGTCTGCGGCCACGTCGGCCACCCGGTCGTCGTCGCCCGCCTGGCGGCATGCCAGCTCCAGCCGGTACAAGCCCACGTCCAGCACGTCACCCTGCTGCAACCAGACCAGCAACTGCGGCTGCAGCACCTCGCCGTTGAGGCTGCAACGCAGCTCGTGGCACTGGTGTTCCACCGCGACGGCGCTGGCCTCCAGGCCCCAGGCGCGGTGAAAGCGCACCTGGGCCTCTTCGGCAGCGGGCTGCAGCGGCAGCCCGAGGTCTTCCAGCAGCGCGGACAAGCGGACCTGATCCTGCCCCTGCGGCCAAGGCCATGACAGGTCGAGCGCCTGCCCCTGGTGGCGGGTCACACGCCACAGCACGCAGGCTTGCAGGCTGAGGCGTTCTTTCATGTGCGCCCCCACAGCTGCATCAGGCTGGTGCCGGCCTGCACGTAGCCGCCTTGTGCGTCCTGCGTCCAGAAGGCCGCCACCGGATCGGTGCGCTTCAGCACCCGCTCGGGCCAGTCCACCCACGGCAGGTGGTAGACGCCGCGCAGGTCGTGGGCCGGATCGTCGTCGCGCGCGGCGCCGATCACCTGTTCGGCACGGCGGGGGTCCAAGGCAGTGATGGGGGCGCCCCACCACTGCGCCACCCCGGGCGCCTGCAGTTGCCACAGGCCATCGAGCTGCGCGAGCCAATCGCTCCACACCGTGTCCGGCTGCACCCCTCGCCAGGCCAGGCGCGCCCACCCGTATAGCGGCGTGCGGCCATGGTCTTGACCACCCGGCTGCCACAGCCGGCGCATCCACCCGGGGCTGACTTTTTGATAGACGATCAACGGGCAGGCGCGCCCCACCTTGTCGGTCGACGCGACCAGCACGCCTTGCACAAACTGCGACGGCGCAAACGACAGCCGGCCCGGAGGCATGACGAAGGCGACGGGCACCTGGTGCAGGCGGCGCACCACCGGCACCGCGTCCAGCTGCATCCAGCGCTGGCCCGGCGCTCGGGCCCTGGCCATGGCCGGGGCCGGCTGGGGGCGCAGCGGCCACACCTGTTCCACCCAGCGATGCCAGGCTTCACGTTCGGCCACGCAAGCCCGGTGGCTGACGAAGTCGCCTTGCGTGGGCACCTTGCCCCAGACCGCCGGCGGGGCCACGCCCACGCACTGGTTGATCGCACGCCTGAGCTGCGCCTTGAAGTCGGGCCAGCCCATCAGAGGCTCCGGCCCGGGCAGCTGAAGTTGCGCAGCAGCGTGCTGTTGAACGGGCTGGGGCCGGCGCTGCCGATGTCCAGCACGGCACGTCGGTTGTCGAAGCTGAACTCCGCCAGCACCCGCCCCGGCTGGGTGCCGGGCGACAGCTTGGCGCGCTCCACCAGCCGCAGCCAGGACCACGGCCCCCGCGCCGCCAT
>NZ_CAXFDV010000237.1:0-4745 GCF_964001545.1 uncultured Aquincola sp. | reverse complement strand
CGTGCTGGCCGACAACTTCTTCCAGGGTGCATTCGGCGGCTCGTTCTTGAACCACCAGTACCTGATCTGCGCCTGCGCGCCCGAGTATCCGGGCGCCGACACCGCGGCCGCGGCGCCCACCATCGCGGTGCTCAACAAGGACACCAACGGCAAGTACACCCCCACGCTGACCACCAAGCCCACCAGCCCGGCCTCGGCGCTGGACGGCCCGCCCAGCTATGTGCTCAGCGGCAACATCACGCCGGCCAACTACTTCGGCGATGGCAAGTTCTACGCGGTCAACACCATGCAGCCGCCCTACCAGCCCAGCGGCAACGCGCCGGCCGACGTGAGCGGCAACAACGCGCTGTACGCCAACGCCGGCAAGCCCACCACGCTGCCGCCACAGACGGCCGCCACCATCGGCGACCTGCTGGATGCCCGCAACGTGAGCTGGAAGTGGTACGGCGGCGCGTGGAACAGCGCGCTCAAGGATGGCATGCAGGATGCGGCCACCACGCGCTCGGTGATCTACGCCGGCAACAGCTACGGCGTGGCCACCACCGCCAACGTCGACTTCCAGCCGCACCACCAGCCCTTCAACTACTACGCCAAGGCCGACCCCGTGACCGGCGCCGCCTACCGCAGCAGCCATCTCAAGGACTACACCGACCTGGTGGCCGATGCCGCCGCCGGCACCTTGCCCGCGGTGAGCTTCTACAAGCCGGAGGGGCTGTACAACCAGCACCCCGGCTACGCCAACATCGCAGACGCCGACCAGAAGATCGCCGACCTGATTGCCAAGCTGCAGGCCAGCCCGCAGTGGAACAACATGGTGATCGTGGTGACCTACGACGAATTCGGCGGCACCTGGGACCACGTGGCCCCGCCCAAGGGCGACCTGCTGGGCCCGGGCACCCGCATTCCGGCGCTGGTGATCTCGCCGCTGGCCAGGAAGGGCACGGTGGACCACACGCCGTACGACACCGGCTCGGTGCTGCGGCTGATCACCCGCACCTTCGGCCTGGACACCCTGCCCGGCCTGACCACCCGCGATGCCGCGCTCAAGGCCAACGGCAGCCAGGCCATGGGCGACCTGACCAATGCCTTGCAGCTGAACTGACCCGCTTGGCGGGCTTCAGTCCCGCCGGGCCGCCCCAAGGGACTGAGCTCCCCCTCGGGGGGGGCGCGAGCGCAGCGAGCTTGGGGGCTACATCAACTCATGAAGCCGAGGTTCCGCCGGCTGGCGTCGAAGTTCAGCAGGTTCGGGAACAGGTCGATCAGCTGGCCGTCGCTGAGGCCGAACCAGCGGCCCAGCGTGGCGCCCAGCTGTTCCACCGAGGTGGTGGGCAGCAGCGCGCCGTTGCTGATCTGGTCGGGGCTGTTGAAGCCGCCGCGGCCGTCGGGCAGGCCCAGTTGCGGGAAGCTGCCGTAGAGGTCGCGGCCGCGCACCGCGCCGCCGAACACGAAGTGGTGCGCACCCCAGCCGTGGTCTGTGCCGTCGCCATTGCTGGTGAAGGTGCGGCCAAAGTCGCTGGCGGTGAAGCTGGTGACGCTTTCGCGCAGGCCCATCGCGCCCAGCACGCCGTCGAAGTAGGCCATCGCGTGCGACAGCCGCGCCAGCAATTCGGCCTGCGAGCGGTTCTGCGCATCATGGGTGTCGAAGCCGCCCAGGTTCACGAAGAACACCTGCCGCCGCACGCCCAGCGCATCGCGCGCGGCCATCATGCGGGCCACCACCTGCAGCTGCTGCGCCAGCGGGTTGAGGGCGCGGGTGCCGGCCATGGTGTCGTACCACAGCAGCGAGCTGCTCAGCCCGGCGTTGCTGCCCGTGGCCTCGTACGGCGCCTGGTTGGCGCCGGGCAGCGCGGCGGACACCAGCTGCTCGGCATCGATGGAGCGGCCCACCACCGCCGCCAGGTCGCGCGCCAGCAGGTCGTTGCTGCGGGCATTGCGCATCACGTTGCGCATGCTGTTCATGGCCACCGGCGAGTTGTACAGCGCGGTGGCACCCTGCCCGCCGATGCGCACCGCGCCGCTGCTGGCCGACAGCTGGTACTGCAGCACGCTGCGGCCGGCCAGCCACACGGCGCTGCCGGCGGCGGAGATGCTGGTGAACGTGGCGCCGCTGTTGCCCGCCATCAGCAGGTCGCCCATGCGGCCGCCCCAGCCGGCGGTGCTGCCTTCGGCGCCCAGCGTCTGCCAGGCGGCCAGCTGGTCGTTGTGCGAGAACAGGCTGGCCGGCCGCGGGAAGGCGGCGTTGCCGTAGTCGGTCTTGCTCATCGGCCGCACCAGCGGGCCGATGTTGGGCAGCACCGCCAGGCGGCCGGCCGCGAACAGGTCGCGGGCGCCGGTCATCACCGGGTGCAGCGCAAAGCTGCGGCCCTGGTTGTTTACCGGGTCGAGGGGCAGCACGCCGCCCAGCCGGTCGGGCGAGCCGATGGCCGCGGTGGCCACCGGCGCGGTGCCGGCCGCGCGCAGGTTGATGGGGTCAGGTGCCTGGTTGCGCACCGTGGTGTAAGCCTGCCAGCTGGCGGCGTCGGTGGGCAGCACCATGTTGAAGGCGTCGTTGCCGCCGTTCAGGAAGATGCACACCATCGCCTTGTAGTCGCCGGCGGTCTGCGCGCTGGCCTGGCCCATCGCGGCCAGGTTGAGGGCCAGCGGCGTGGCGGCGGCGCCCAGGGAGGACAGCGCGGCAGCCCGTTGCAAAAAGGCGCGGCGCGAAGCGTTGACGGAGCGGTCCATGGTCATTTCTGCACGAGGAATTCGGGGGACACCAGCACCAGGAAGCTGGCGATCAGCGACCGGTTGCGGCGGGCGCTGGCGATCTGCGCGGCATTGCTGCCATCGGTGCGGGCGGTGGGAATGGCCACCGACTGCACCGCGGTGATCAACTCGCCACGCAGCGCGGCCGGTGCCACGCTGCCCAGCAGGCGGGTGGCGGCGCGGTCCACCAGCGCTTCGGGCTGGTCGGCCACCGCGTCGTCGCCGCTGAAGTCCAGCTGCACGTCGCGGCGTGTTGCCTTGCCGTCCAGGCCGTTCATGCCCCAGCCCGATTGCAGGCCGCCACGCATGTAGTTGGCATAGCCGGCCACCGAGGTTTCATGCGTCAGCTGCAGCTCGGGCGTGGTCAGGCCGGCAGCGCCCGACAGCGTGCCCGGCGCCACATAGCCCGGGCGGAAGAAGTTGAAGACCGAGGGCGAACGCAGCGGCGTCTGGCCCAGCGCGGTGGCCGCGTCGTCGGTGTTGCTGATGAGCCAGCTGCCCGAATCGGACGTGGCGCCGAAGGCGCGCAGCGTGGCCGTCAGCCGCAGCACGGGTTCGCGCAGCTTGCCGAAGGCGGGGTCGCGGGCGGCGCTGGGGCTGCGGGCTTCCGCATCCAGCAGCACCGCCTTGACGGTGGTCTTGAGGTCGCCGCCCGAGCCGGCAAAGGCCGCCGACACCCGCGCCACATAGGCCGGGCTGGGGTGGCTGGTGACCAGCCGCTGGATCAGCTGGCGACCGATGAAGGGGCCCACGTTGGGGTGCGCGGCCAGCGTGTCCAGCGCGGCCTTCAGGCTGACCATCGGCTGCGCGGTGCCCTGGGCCGGCACCACGGTGCCGAGGAAACGTTTCTCGCTGGTGGAATGGAACTGCGGATAGCCCTGCATCGGCTTCCACATGCGGTCGGCATCCTGGTAGCCGGTGGCGCCCCAGAAGCGGTTGTTGTGGGTGTCCGGCCCGGCATAGCTGAAGCCGGTGAACACCTTGGCCAGCCCGGCGATGTCGTCGTGGCTGTAGGTGGCGATCGGCGCGCCGCTGGCGTCGAGCTTGCGGCTGCCGTCGGCATTGAGCTGGTACAGGCCGATGGAAAACAGCTGCATCACCTCACGCGCGAAGTTCTCGTCGGGCACGCGGCCGGCGGTGGTGTTTTCCTTCTGGTTGCGCATGTGCGAGAGGAACATGCCCATCGCCGGGTGCAGTGCCACGCCTTCCAGCAGCTGGCGGTAGCTGCCGAAGGCGTTGCCGCGCAGCATGTCGAGGTAGCCGGCCATCGCGCGGCCGTTGTTGGCCAGGCTGTCGTTCTGGAACGAGACGACGAAGATCTCCGACAGCGCGAAGCCCACGCGCATGCGCAGCTGGGCATCGCCGGTCACGGCTTCGCGGTAGAAGGCGTCGAGCACCTCGCGCTGGCCGGCCGACTTGGTGGCGTCGGCCGCCTGCACGGCGGCATTGGCCGCGTCCCAGTTGGCGCGCAGCGAGCCGCCTTCACGGCTGAACTGGTCGTCGATCCAGGCGGCATATCCCATCGCCATCACGCGGTCGATCTCGGCCGCGGTGGCGCCGAAACTGGCCTGGTCGAGGAAGCGCTGCGCCTCGGCCCGGGTGCTGGCGGTGGCCAGCGACGGGTCGGCGGCGGGTGCGGGTGCGGGCGCCGAGGGGGCCGGTGCGGGCGTGGCACCGCCCTCGGTCGCCGGGGCCGGCGCCGGCGCCGGGCTGCCGGTGGCCGGGCTGCCGCTGTCGGCGGTGGCCCCGGGCGGGCTGTTGGCGCCCACGGCCACGCTGCCGCCGCCACCGCCTCCACCGCCGCCGCAGGCGGCGACCGCAGCGGCCGCCACCGTGATCATCATCCACCGCACCATGCGTGCGGCTTGCGGGCGCCCCGGCGCCGTCGTCGAAACCTTGTCCACCACAACCCCTGTTGCAGGCACTCGCCTGCGTCACTCAGGGTCTTATCGGCGCGGGGCCCGGGCGGCCCAAGGTCTTCATTCGCCGGAACCGCCGGG
>NZ_CAXFDV010000236.1:0-19166 GCF_964001545.1 uncultured Aquincola sp. | reverse complement strand
TGAAGCCGCTCGTGGATCAAACGTACATCTTCCAGGGGCGTTCTGATGCCTGCCTTCGACTTCTTCTGGAAGGCGTGCAGAACATAGACCGCACCTGCAAACCGCACGGTATAGACCGCGTCGGTGGGACGGATTACGCCATCAACGCGCCTGCCCTTCGCCCCCACCACCTTGCACCAGCGTGGCTTCCAGCGTGATCTCGGGCACGCTGGCCAGGGCCTTGGAGAGGGGGCAGTCGGCCTTGGCGGCGGCGGCGATGTCCTGGAACTTGGCTTCGTCGATGCCGGGCACCTGGGCGGTCAGCTGCAGCGCGATGCGGTCGATCTTGAAGCCCGCGCCGTCCTTGACCAGCCGCACGTTGGCGCGGGTGTCCACCGATTCGGTGGCAAAGCCGGCCTTGTCGCAGGCAAAGGAGAAGGCCATGGTGAAGCAGGCCGCGTGGGCGGCGGCGACGATCTCCTCGGGGTTGGTGCCGCGGCGGTCGTCCTCGAAGCGGCTGGCAAAGCCGTAGGGGTGGTTGTTCAGCGCGCCGGTCTGGGTGCTGATGCGGCCCTGGCCCTTGGGGCCGCGGCCTTCCCAATGCACGCTGGCGGTTTTTTCAGACATGGGGTCTCCTCGAAGGTGTGGTTGAAAGGGGTCGTGCTCACTTGGGCCGCGGCGCGCGCAGGCCGGCGTCGGGCTGCACCAGCTCGCCGCTGCGCAGCGCGCTCACGGCATGGGTCACGGCGCGGGCGGCATTGCGCACTTCTTCCTGCATCGCCTCGTCCTGGTCCAGCGTGTCGTGGCTGTTCCAGTAGGGCTCGTAGTAGCCGATGTAGCGGTCCAGCCTGGCCATGGCGCCGGCGTCCACCAGACCCATCCAGTCGAGCCAGTCGGTGAGGTTGCGGCGGTGCACCTCGATGCCCGCCACGTCGCCGTGCACCACCACGCCATAGGCGCGGCCGGCCAGGTGCTTGGGAAAGTCCCAGCCCGCCTGCTCGATGGCCTTGGCCTGCTCCGGCTTCTTGCCGTGGGTGCTGGTCACGTCGGGGTTGCCGCCGTCGGCGCACACCAGGCGGTCGATCATCAGCTTGAGCGGGCTGGTCGACTGGTACCAGTAGGTGGGCGTGAGGATCATCACCCCATGCGCCAGCACCCAGCGTTCGTAGATCTCGTTCATCCAGTCGTCGGCCTGGTTGAGCGAGTGGTTGGGGTAGCAGCTGCAGGGCCAGTGGCACAGCGGCATGGCCGTGCCCACGCAACCCTTGCAGGGGTGGATGGCGCGGCCGTATTCCGAGGTCACCAGACTCAGGTCCAGCACGTCGGCTTCCATGCCCTCGGCTTCCACCACCTCGCGCGCCAGCTGCGTCATGCGCCAGGTCTTGGCGATTTCGCCGGGGCAGGTGCCGTCGTTGCGTGAGCTGGCATTGATCAGCAGCACACGTGGGCGGGTGGCCGCGTCGCGCCAGGTCTTCTGCGCCTTCTGCAGCTTGTCGCGGGTGTCCAGCCATTCCACCGACGCTTCGTACTCCGGATCCATGAACTCGGGGCCGGCCGGCCGGGTGATGGGCGCCTTGCGTCCGTCCTTGAAGGCCTGCCAGGCAATCTCTTCCAGCCGCGCGATCGCTTCTTTCTCCCCCTCGAAGGCCGGGTCGTAGAAGCGGCGGTTGAACCGCTCGCGAAAGGTGTCGCGGTCGATCTGCCCGGGCGCCTGGCCCTTGCGGATGTGGATGGGTTGGGAATCGCTCATGGCATGCGGGCGTGACTGTGGGTAACCGATGGTCGGGGTTGCCGCAGCGCATGCGTGTGAGAAGCGGGCGCGGGCGCCTGTCGGTGCTTGCCCACATATGCCAGGGTTTGTGTCAAAGCTGATGAAGATGAGAAAAACTGCAGTGATGCAGGCGCTTCACCATCCAGGGCACCTGAAGGTCGCTGGCAGCGGCCGGGCAAGAGGACCTTTTGATGACACCGCACGGCACCGTCTCCCGCAGCTGGCTGTTATGCACGCTGGCCACCGGCCTGCTGGCCCTGGGCGCCGGCATCACCGCCTGCGGCGGCTCCAGCGACGCCAGCAGCAGCGCCAGCACGTCGGACTCGACGACGACGACCACGACGACCACGACCACCACCGACAGCAGCTCGAGTGGCAGCACGTCGACCACCACCACCGGCAGCAGCACCACAGGCACCACCACCACCAGCACCGACTGCAGCGCCAGCACCACCCAGGGCGCGAAGCTGCTGTGCCTGGCCACGGCCTTCCGCGCCACCTTGAGCAGCAGCCAGCTGGCCAGCGTCAGCTACACGCTCAGCGCGTCCAATGCCACGCAGCACTGGTCCAACCTGCCGGTGAGCATCGTGGCCCGCAACGGGCTGGCGCTGTCGTCCCTGGGCAGCACCGCCAAGGCCGCGGCCGAGGCCCTGTTGACCGCCGCGCTCAGCACCCAGGGCCAGACCACCGCGACCGAGCTGCGGGCGGCCGATGGCGTGCTGGCCAATTACGCCTCCGGCTACGGGCAGGACCTGTACTACATCTCCTTCCTGGGCACGCCCAGCGCCACGTCGCCGTGGATCCTGCAGTTCACGGGGCACCACTACACCGTGAACATCAGCGTCAACAGCAGCAACACGGCCGTCAGTGCCACGCCCATGTTCGTGGGCGTGGAGCCCACCAGCTGGACGGCCAGCGACGGCAGCAGCCACGCCCCGATGGCCAGCCGCCGCAATGCCTTGCTGGCCATGCTGCAGGGCCTGGACGCCACGCAGCTGGCCACGGCCAAGCTGTCGCAGGCCTATGACGACCTGCTGGTGCCGCCGCAGAAGGACGGCAAGTTCCCCAGCACGGCGCAGGGCCTGTCGGTCTCTGCGCTCAGCGATGCGCAGCGGGCGCTGGTCAAGGCCGCGATCCTCAGCTATGCGGGCGACGAGCAGGGCAACGGCCAGGCCGAGGCCTACACCACCGACGAAGCCCTGAAGGCCACCACCATCGCCTGGGCCTCGGTCAGCGACCTGGCCACCCGCGGCTCCTACGTGCGCATCGACGGGCCCAGCGTGTGGATCGAGTTCTCGGTGCAGGGTGGCATCGTCTTCAACGCACAGAACCACTACCACAGCATCTGGCGCGACAAGCAGCTGGACTACGGTGGCAACTTCAGCTTCTGAGCCGCGCTGGTCCGGCGCCGCCGGCCGCGGGCTGCGGTGGGTATGGCTGGCGCTGGCGCTGGGTGCCGTGCTGTTGCGCCCGGCGCTGGCGCACGACCTGCCGCATTCGGTGGTGCCGGTGGCGGTGCTGCCGCAGCAGTGGCAGCTCGACCTTCAGCTGCCGGCCGACCGGCTGGCGGTGGCCATGGCCCATGCGGCCGGCGTGGCCCCCACGCAGGCCGCCCTGCCAGCCCCCACGCAGGAAGCGGTGCGCGCCTACGTGGCCGAGCGGGTGGCCGCCAGCGTGCCGGGCCAGCCCGTGCCATGGGCGGTGCAGGTGCAGGCCCTGCAGCCGCCAGCCGCAGGCACGGCCGGCGGTGGCACCGGCACTGACGAATGGCGCGTGCGTGTGGCCCTGCAGCCGCCGCCGGGGGCTGCGGCCGACGTGCCTGCGCTGCAGCTGCGCTACGAGGTCATCCTGCGCGAGATCGCCACCCACACCGCGCTGGTGTCGATGGCGCAGGACTGGAGCCGCGGCGTGCTGCCGCAGCACCCGGTGCTGGTGGCGGCCCTGCGTGGCGAGCTGCGGCCGATCGCGCTCACGCGTGGCCCGGAGCGCCCGGCCGCTGCCGCTGCCAGCATGTTCGTGCTCGGCCTGCAGCACATCGCCGAAGGGGCAGACCACCTGCTGTTCCTGCTGGCGCTGCTGATCACCGCGCCGCTGCAGGCGGTGCAAGGCCGCTGGCAGCCGGTGGCGGGCTGGCGCGGGCCGCTGGCGCAGGCGGGCTGGCGCATCAGCGCCTTTACCGGGGGGCACAGCCTGTCGCTGCTGGGCGCGGCGCTGGGCTGGCTGCCGCCGGCCGGGCCGGGCGTGGAAGTGCTGATCGCGCTGTCGGTGGGCATCACCGCGCTGCATGCGCTGCGGCCGCTGTTTCCGCGCCGCGAAGCCTGGGTGGCCGGCGCCTTCGGCCTGGTGCACGGCCTGGCCTTTGCCGAGGTGCTGTCAGCCTTGCAACTGCCGCGCGCCAGCCTGTTGCTGGCCACGTTGAGCTTCAACCTGGGCGTGGAAGCCTTCCAGCTGCTGCTGGCGCTGCTGGTGCTGCCGTGGTGGATGCAGGCGCGCAGCCAGCCCTGGCATGCCGCCGCCCGCGGCGCCGCTGCCCTCACGGCGCTGGCGGCGGCGGCGCTGTGGGCCTGGCAGCGCTGGCCGGCGGGCTGAAGGCCCGCCAGCCCGCAGCCGGCTGTCAGTTCGGCACGTTGATCGACGTGCCACTGAAGCCGATGGCATCGGCCGCGGCTGGCGCGGTGCTGATGGCCGGGATGTTGGCTGCCGTCAGCGCCGGTGCCGAGGCCGGCGTGCCGCCACGTGGCACGGCCCGCACCACCTGGCTGGGCGGCAGCGCGGCGCCGTTCTTCAGGCGCGCATACATCGCATCCATGGCGGCATTGAAGTACACATGCAGCGGCACGAAGCGGGTGTCGAAGCCGGCCAGGCCCAGGAAGCCGTCGAAGTGCTGGGCGTTGGTCACTTCGATGTAGCGCAGCTGGCTGCCTTCACCTTCCTGCAGGCGGTTGAAGGCGGCGTAGGCCCGTTCCGAATGGTTGACCGGGATCAGCGCGTCGCTGCGGCCGCCCACCATCATCACCGGCTTGCCGCGCAGCTTGCCATTGAGCAGCACGTCGTTCACGCCCGCGCGCACGGCCTGGCTTTGCGCCAGCGTGGGCGTGGTGCTGTCGGTCAGGGCGGCGCCGGTGGCGGGGTCGGCGCCCAGGGCCAGCGCGCGCAGGCACAGGGCCGAGTCCAGCGCCAGGTCGGCCGTGCCGCTGGTGGGCGACACGCCGAACGACCACTGCCGCGCCCCGCCCACCGAGTTGTTGTAGACCACGCTGGCCGGCGAACCGTTGGCGGTGCCGTTGCCCAGCGCAAAGCTGGCCGCCTTGGTGTTGGCCACCACGGGCACCACCTCGCCGGTGGTGGCGCTGGTGGCTGCCACGCTCAGCCCGCACACGTTGTCGGCCACCGAAAAGCGGCCGTACGCGTTGGCATACATCATGGTGATGATGGCCGCATTGCCCAGCCCGTAGTGGGCGTTGTGCATGGTGTCGTTCTCGGCGCCGTAGCCGTAGGCGCGCAGCCGCGCCAGCGCATCGGCCGCCCGGTCGGCGGTGGTGGCGCCGGTCACCAGGCCGCGCGCGGCCAGCGCCGCGCAGCGGTTGGTGGCCAGCGCACGGAAGGCCGCCGAGCCCATGATGTTGTAGGTGGTGGCCTCGCCCAGCACCGCCGTCGGCGCCAGCGAAGCGCAGGGCTGGTACAGGTTGGCGAAGGTGAAGTAGTCGAACAGCGGCTTGCCGTAGGCCGGCACCGCGGCGCCGCCCAGGTTCACGCCATAGCCGCTGGTGCTGGCGGGCTGCGCGCTGGGCTCGCCGGCCACCACGCCGTCGATCAGGCCTTCGCTGTCCTGCTCGGCCGCGCGCAGCACCGCGGCGCCGCCGTTGGACACCGAACCCGCGATCACCAGCGTGTTGCCGCCGTCGAAGCGCGCTTCCTTGGTGCTGCCGTCCCACGAGACGCGGGCGTACTCCTCGTTCAGCGCCCACAGCGCATATCGTGCGGCGGCCAGCGTGTCGTTGCCCCAGTCCTTCTCGGGGTTCTGCTGCGAATGCGCATGCTTGAGCGCCAGCCGGTTGGGGAAGGCGGCGTTGAAGGCCGCACGCGCCGTGTCGGTCAGCGTGGCGGCAAAGTGGCTCAGCGCGCCCGCTGCGCTGCGGGTCGCGCGGGTGCCGTCGATGCGGTTCACCGTGTCGTCCGTCGGGTCGTACAGGCCCATGCCCTTGCCGGCATCGGTCAGCGCCACGGCGCAGCCATGCTTCAGGCCCCATTCGGCGGCGGTGGCAATGGCGCCATACACCCCGCGCGAGCCCGACGATGGGCCCAGCACCAGGCAAGGTGCGTCGGGGTTGAAGCTGGTGGGAATCTGCACCGCCACCACGCTGCGCTTGTTGCCGCTGCCGTCGTCGATGGAGCCGATGTATTCGCGGCCCGGAATCAGGCCCTCGCCACCGGTGTCGTTGCCCGCCGCGTCGATGTTGGGGCCATAGAAGCGCCCATAGCCGCCGTTGGCGGTGATGTCCACCAGGCCGCGGTAGTTGCTGTGGATGGCGTTGCGGCGCAGCTCGGCCGCGGTGGGCGCCGCGGGGTCGGCATACGCGGGCAGGGCGGCGCCCAGACCGGTCTTGCCCAGGCCGCCGGTCAGCAGGTCCTGCGTGGCGGCGGTGGCGCCGGTGCCCACCGCGGTGGCGCCATAGGTGGTGGCGCCGTGGTGGGTGATGTCGGCGGGCAGCTTGTTGAGCTGTGTGCCGTCGCCGCCGCAGGCGGCCAGGGTGCCGGCCAGGGCGGCCAGGGCCGCCGCCTGGATGGGGCGGCGCGAGAAGGCACCCGATGCGGTGCCGGCCAGGGTCTTGGACATGCTGTCTCCTCCAACTGCCTTTGTGCGGACAGGTGGCCGCAAGCGTAGGCACCGCGCCCCACCGGCGCAAAGCCCGTAGAACTACGTTCGGGCAAATCCCGTTGTGCCCGGGCCCAGTGCGGCCCGATACGCATGCCAGCTGGCGTGGCCCACCACCGGGCCCACCACCAGCAGGCCCAGGAACCACGGCAACAGCGCCAGGCCCACCAGCACGGTGATCAGCGCGCCCCACCACAGCATCACGCCGGTCTGCGTGAGCACCAGGCGCAGGCTGGTGAGCCCGACGGTGATGGCGTCCACCGGCCGGTCGAGGATCATGGGGATGGACACCACGCTGACCGCGTAGATCAAACCTGCGAACAGCGCGCCCACCCCGCAGTAGGTGGCGATGAAGGGCAGGTTGTCCGGCTGCAGCAGCCTGGCCAGCGAGCCCTGGAAGTCGGGCATGCCATCGAAGCTGACCGCGAAGATCACCAGCGCGGCGCGGCCCCACAGCATTTCCAGCACCAGCAGCACGAAGCCGAAGATGGCCAAAGTGCCGGGCCGCGTGGTCCAGGCCAGCAGCGCATCGCCGAAGTCGGGCGCTTCGCCGCGTTCCAGCGCCTGGCTCACGCGGTACAGGCCCATGCACAGCAGCGGCCCGAGCAGCAGAAAGCCGGCCGACAGCGCCAGCACATAGGCCGGCGCCGACTGGAACACCTTCAGCAGCGCCCAGCCCATGGCCACGAAGCAGCCGCCGAAGAACAGCCCGATGCCCGGCGCCCGCAGGAAGTCGCGCAGGCCCAGCAGCAGCCAGCGCGGCGGATCGGCCCAGCCCAGGCGGGCCAGCGGCAGGTCGAAGGGGCTGGTGCCGGCGGGGGCAAGCGGTTCGGTCTGCATCCTCTGACCATACGGCGTGGCCGGGGCGGGCGCGCTCCAGACAATCCCTGGCGCCAGGGGGCGGATACTCGTGCGAGCCTGTTCCCCCACGCTGCGACCGACGATGACCCTTCCCGACGACCTGATCCGCTTCTGGCAAGAGGCGGGACCCAAGCGCTGGTTTGCCAAGAACGAGGCTTTCGACCGCGACTTCCGCGAGCGCTTTGAAGCCGAGCATTTCGCCGCCGCCCGGCGCGAGCTGGATGCCTGGGCCGAAACCCCGGCGGGCTCGCTGGCGCTGGTGCTGCTGCTGGACCAGTTTCCGCGCAACTGCTTCCGCGGCACCGCCCACATGTACGCCACCGACGCCTTGGCGCGCTACTTCAGCGCCCGGCTGCTGGAGCGCAGCTTCGACCACCACATCGAGCCCGAACTGCGCATCTTCTGCTACCTGCCGCTGATGCATGCCGAATCCATGCCCGAGCAGCGCGCCTCGCTCGACCTGCACCGCGCGATGGGCGACAGCTACACCCAGCATGCACAGCACCACCACGACATCGTGCTGCGCTTCGGCCGCTTTCCGCACCGCAATGCGCTGCTGGGCCGCGAAAGCACGGCCGAAGAGCTGGCCTGGCTGGCCGACGGCGGCTTCAAAGGATGAGCATGACCACCCCCCGATGGACTGCGCTGGCCGAGCTGCTGGCCGCCGCGCGGCAACAGGGCAGCAGCCTGGCTGCGTTGCCTGAAGCACCGCTGCCCGCCACCGAGGCCGAAGCGGCCGATGCCCAGCAGGCGCTGCTGGCCCGCCTGGGCCAGCCGGTGGCCGGCTGGAAGGTGGGCGCTAAGACGCCTGACGGCCCCATCAACGGCGCGCCGCTGCCGGCCGATGCGGTGCTGCGCAGCCCTGCGGCGGTGCCGCTGCGCCAGGGCCGCGTGCCGGCCGGCCGCCTGCGGGGCCTGGAGCTGGAGCTGGCGTTCTTCTTCGGCCGCGACTTCGGCCCCGGGGACGAAGCCCTGCCCGACGCCGAGGTGCTGTCGGCCATCGACCGCATGGCCGCGAGCATCGAATTGGTGGCCAGCCGCTTCGATGAAGCGGTGGTGGTGCCGCCACTGCTGGCCGAGGCCGACCTGCTGTACCACGGCGGCCTGGTGGTGGGAGAAGCCGTGGCTTTCGACCGCGGCCGCTCGCTCACCGATCCGGCGCTGCGCCTGTCCATCGACGGCCAGCCGCTGGCCGGCCTGCCGGGCCACAACCCGGCCGGCCATCCGCTGCGCCTGCTGCCCTGGCTGGTGCGCCATGTGGCCCGTCGCGGTGATCGGCTGCCGGCCGGCACCGTCATCACCACCGGCTCCTTCGTGGGCCTGGTGCCCGTGCCGCCGCAGGCCGCGGTGGTGGAAGGCGAGATCGCCGGCCTGCCGCCGGTGCGGCTGACCTTGACGGGCTGATCATCGCGGCGCCGTCATCGGCGCCTCCTGTCCTTGACCTGTCGCAAATGCGGCCCCTTGGCCGCGTAAGTTGGCGGTCAAGCTCGGCGCGCACAGTCGCGCCATCGCACAACAGGAGACAACGATGACCGACCCTCTCGTCGCCCGGATAGAGGCGCATCCCAAGTACCACGAGCTGCGGCAAAAACGCGGGGGCCTGGGCTGGATCCTCACGCTGGTGATGCTGGCCGTGTACTACGGCTACATCGCGCTCATCGCCTTCGACAAGCCCTTCCTGGCGCAGCCGCTGGGCGGCGGCGTCACCACGCTGGGCATTCCCATCGGCATGGGCGTCATCGTGTTCACCATCGTCATCACGGGCCTGTACGTGCGCCGTGCCAACAAGGAATACGACCGCCTGACCGCCGAGCTGATGAAAGAGGTGGCGCGATGAGCCGCCGCCTGCCAAGCCTGTGGGCAGCGGCCATGCTGATGCTGGCGGTGCCGGCCGCCATGGCCGCCGGCGGCGACGTGGGCCAGGTGGCCAAGCAGCCCACCAACTGGATCGCCATCGGCATGTTCTCGGTGTTCGTGCTGGGCACCTTGTGGATCACCAAGTGGGCGGCTTCGCGCACACGCTCGGCGGCCGACTTCTACACCGCGGGCGGCGGCATCACCGGCTTCCAGAACGGGCTGGCGATCGCGGGCGACTACATGTCGGCCGCGTCCTTCCTGGGCATCTCGGCGGCGGTGATGGCCACCGGCTACGACGGCCTCATCTACTCCATCGGCTTCCTGGTGGGCTGGCCCATCCTCACCTTTCTGATGGCCGAGCGGCTGCGCAACCTGGGCAAGTTCACCTTTGCCGACGTGGCCGGCTACCGCTTCCAGCAGACGCCCATCCGCGCGTTTGCGGCCAGCGGCACGCTGGTGGTGGTGGCCTTCTACCTGATCGCGCAGATGGTGGGCGCCGGACAGCTGATCAAGCTGCTGTTCGGGCTGGACTACTGGATGGCCGTGGTCATCGTCGGCGCGCTGATGATGCTGTACGTGCTCTTCGGCGGCATGACGGCCACCACCTGGGTGCAGATCATCAAGGCGGTGCTGCTGCTGTCGGGCGTCACCTTCATGGCCTTCATGGTGCTCAGCCAGTTCGGCTTCAGCCCCGAGCGGCTGTTCGCCCGCGCGGTGGAAATCCGCACCGGCTTTGCCAGCCATGCCGGCAAGACGCCCGAAGAAGCGGCCAGGCTGGGCGGGGCCATCATGGGGCCGGGCGGCTTCGTGAAAGACCCGATCAGCGCCATCAGCTTCGGCATGGCGCTGATGTTCGGCACCGCCGGTCTGCCGCACATCCTGATGCGCTTTTTCACCGTGCCGGATGCCAAGGAAGCCCGCAAGAGCGTGTTCTGGGCCACCACCTGGATCGGCTACTTCTACGTGCTCATCTTCATCATCGGCTTCGGTGCCATCACCCTGGTGCTGACCAACCCCGAGTTCGCGGACGTGGCCACGGGCGTGATCCACGGCGGCGCGGGCGCCTCCAACATGGCGGCGGTGCTGGTGGCCAAGGCGGTGGGCGGCAACGTGTTCTTCGGCTTCATCTCGGCGGTGGCCTTTGCCACCATCCTGGCGGTGGTGGCGGGGCTCACGCTGTCGGGCGCCTCGGCGGTGTCGCACGACCTCTATGCCACGGTGTTCAAGAAGGGCCAGGCCGACAGCGCCTCGGAGCTGCGCGTTTCGCGCATCACCACGCTGGCGCTGGGCGTGGTGGCGGTGGCCCTGGGCATCGCCTTCGAGAAGCAGAACATCGCCTTCATGGTCAGCCTGGCCTTTGCCATCGCGGCTTCGGCCAACTTCCCGGTGCTGTTCATGAGCGTGCTGTGGAAGGACTGCACCACCCGCGGTGCGGTGATCGGCGGCTTCCTGGGCCTGGCCTCGTCGGTGGCGCTCACCGTGGTGTCGCCGTCGGTGTGGGAAGCCACGCTGGGCAACCCCAAGGGCTCGGCGCTGTTCCCGTACACCTCGCCCGCGCTGTTCTCGATGACCATCGGTTTCGTGGGCATCTGGCTGTTCTCGGTGCTGGACCGCAGCGCGCAGGCCGGGCGTGAGCGGGCCGCCTTCGCGGCGCAGCGGGTGCGCTCGGAGACCGGCCTGGGCGCCTCCACCGCCTCGGCCCACTGAGTGGCCCACTGATTGGTCCACTGAGCTGGCCCGGGAACCTGTCAATATCGGGGGTCTCTTGCAGTCCCCGCCGTTGGCCCCCATGCCCGAGTCTGATTCGTCCACCCTGCGCCACCCGGCGGCCGCCCTGGCCGCCGGCCTGTGGATGGCGGTGCTGGCAGCCGTGGCCACACCCGCGGGCGCCGAGCCGCAGCATCGCTACCTGGGCGGCTTCGACCGGGTGGAACTGAACACCGCCGCCAAGGTGGTGATCCGCCGGGGCGACGCCGACGCCATCGTGGTCGACGCCACGCCCGCCCAGCTGCCCCTGATCGGCACGCAGGTGGAGAACGACACCTTGAAGGTGGTCGACCAGCCCGGCATCGAAGGCCCGCCCGCGCAGGTGCTGATCACGCTGCGGCAGCTGCGGGCGCTGGCCGCTTCGGGCGTCACCCAGGTGACGACCGATGGCCTGGCGGCGCGGGAGCTGAGCATCACCGGCGGCGGCGCCAGCGCCTTGACGCTGCGCCAGCTGCACGTCTCTCGCCTGCGCGTGGCGCTGGGCGGCGGCAGCCAGCTGCTGCTGACCGGCCGCACCCGCGAGCTGAATGCGCAGCTGGGCGGCCGGGCCGGGCTGGACGCCGCCGACTTCGACGTGGAAGAAGCCATGGTGCAAGGCGGCGGCCGGTCGCATGCCACCGTGTCGGTGCGGCAATCGCTGAACGTGGCGATCGCCGGTGCATCGGTGGTCTCGTACTACGGCAGCGTGCAGCCCACGGTGGCCATCGGTGCGCAGGCCACGCTGCGGGCCTTGGGCAAGCGCTAGCGGTCAGGTGGCCGAGGCGGCTGCGCCATGGCCGGCGCCGCGCCGCTCGGCCAGCACCCACCAGCCCGTCATGCCGGCGGCCAGCACCAGCAGCGGCAACGTGGCCGCGTTCAGGCTGGCCCAGCCCAGCGCCTGCAGCAGCGGCCCGGCGCCCAGCGTGGCCAGCGCCGTCAGCGCCTGGCGCAGCAGTTCGGCCAGGCCTTGCACCCGCGCCCGCTCGGCCGGGCGGTAGCTGCGCGTGAGCAAGGTGGTGCCGCCCACGAACATGAAGTTCCAGCCGATGCCCAGCAGCAGCAGCGCCACCTCGAACGCACGCAGGCTGGTCGAACCCATGGCGATGGCGCAGCAGGCCGCGCACAGCGCCATGCCCAGCGCCAGCACCCGCGGCAGGCCCCAGCGGGCGATCAAGGCACCCGCGAAGAAGGCGGGCCCGTACATGCCCACCAAGTGCCACTGCATGATGCGCGCGCCCTCGTCGATGGCATGGCCGCAGGCCACCGCGGCCAGCGGCGCGGCCGTCATCACGAACATCATGGCCACCGCCGCCACCACGTTGTTGGCCAGCGCGGCGGCAAAGATCGGCTGGCGCAGCACCTCGCGCAGCGGCCGGGCGGGCAGGGCGTGGGCGGCCTGGGTGGCGGCCGTGGGCGGCGCATCGGCCCCGCGGTACAGCAGCGCCAGCAACAGCAGCGACAGGCCCGCCAGCAGCGCCACCATCAGGTAGGCGCCGGCATAGGCCGAAGGCGCCAGCCAGTCGCGGCTCCAGGCGGCCAGGGCGGGGCCGGCAAAGGCGGCCAGCACGCCGCCCGTCATCACCCGCGACACCGCGCGGGCCTTGTGCTGCTCGGGCGCGGCATCGGCCGCGGCCAGCCGGTAGTACTGGGCAAAGGCCTGGAACACGCCCACCGCTGCCGTGCCCACGCAGAACAGCCAGAAGTGCTGATGCACCACCGCCCATACCGACACCAGCCCGCCGGCCGCACCGCAGCCCGCGCCCAGCAGGAAGGCGGTGCGCCGGCCGGCCCGCTCGATCAGCTGCGCCGCGAACCAGGTGGCCACCGCGCTGCCCACGGTGATGAGCGCAAACGGCAGCGTGGCCAGCACCGGCGTGGGCGCCAGGTGCTGGCCGGTGAGCCCGGTGAGCGTGAGG
The DNA here is from genome assembly GCF_964001545.1 of uncultured Aquincola sp. Taxonomy (NCBI): domain Bacteria; kingdom Pseudomonadati; phylum Pseudomonadota; class Betaproteobacteria; order Burkholderiales; family Sphaerotilaceae; genus Aquincola; species uncultured Aquincola sp. The sequence continues at coordinate 6,160 of NZ_CAXFDV010000236.1, read as the reverse complement.
TCGATGGAAATGGCAGCGATGTACAGCGCCTGGCACACGGCCAGCAGCAGGGCGTCGCGCTGGTCGGCCCGGCGGGGCGGGGTGGTGGGCAAGCAGGTCGGCGAGGGGGTGCTCATGGGGCGGCAGGCTGCGTTGACGGCCCCCCATGCTGCCGCGCACACTGCGGCGGCAATGACAAACTTCCCTCGCTTTCTGCCATGACACGTCAGGTGGCCATCGTGGCCTTCGACGGCTTCGAGCTGCTGGACCTGGCCGGCCCGATGACGGTGTTCCAGATGGCCGCCGGCATGGCCCCCGCGCGCCGCGCACCGCGCTACGCGGTGCAGGCGGTGTCGTGGCGCGGCGGGCCGGTGGCCAGCATCACCGGCGTGGCCGTGAGCACCGAGGCCTGGGCCGGCGTGGCGCCCCACACCGTGATGGTGCCGGGTGGCGCGCCTTTGCGCCAAGGTCAGGCATCGGACGAACTGCTGGCGCTGCAGCCCTGGCTGCAAGGCTTGGCGCGCAGCCGCCGCCGCGTCACCAGCGTGTGCACCGGCGCCTTCGCGCTGGCAGCCGCCGGCCTGCTGGACGGCCGCCGCGCCACCACCCACTGGCGGCATGCGGCCACGCTGCAGCAAGGCCACCCGGCGGTGCGGGTGGAGGCCGACCGCATCTACCTGCGCGACGGGCCGGTGTGGACCTCGGCCGGCATCAGCGCCGGCATCGACCTGGCGCTGGCCCTGGTGGAAGAAGACCACGGCGCCGCCCTGGCGCAGGCGGTGGCCGGCGAGATGGTGGTCTATCACCGGCGCGCGGGCGGCCAGTCGCAGTTTTCTTCGCTGCTGGCGCTGGCGCCGGGCAGCGAGCGCATGCGCGCGGTGCTGGCCCACATCCGCGACCACCTGACGACGGCGCTGACGGTGGACGAGCTGGCCGCCGTGGCCTGCCTGAGCCCGCGACAGTTCGCCCGCGCCTTCCGCGCGGAGACGGGGCAGACGCCGGCCAAGGCGGTGGAACACATCCGCGCCGAAGCGGCCCGCCTGCGCATCGAGGCCGGCGACGGCAGCGTGGCCGCGGTGGCCCGCGCCACCGGCTTCGGCGACGAAGAGCGCATGCGCCGCGCCTTCGTGCGCTTGTATGGACAGGCGCCGCAGGCGCTGCGCAGGGCAGCGCGAAGTTTGGGTTGACGATGGCCCCCGAGGCCCGGGCTGCGCCCGGACCGCTCCCCGAGGGGGAGCAAGCCGGGCGTGATCAGCCCTCGCCCGTCAGCAGCTTGAGGATGCTGGAGAAGTCTTCGCCGCCGTGGCCGGCCTTGCTGTGGGCGGCGTACAGCTGGCGGGCCAGGCCGCCCAGCGGCACGGCGGCGTTGGCGCCCAGGGCGGCTTCCAGCGCCAGGCCCAGGTCCTTGAGCATCAGGTCGGTGCCGAAGCCGCCGGTGTAGCCGCGCGAGGCGGGGGCGGCTTCCATCACGCCGGGCATGGGGTTGTACTTTTCCAGCGCCCAGTTGCCACCCGAGCTGCGGCGCATCACCTCCGACAGCACCTTGGCGTCCAGCCCCAGCGCGTTACCCAGGGCCAGCGCCTCGCTGGTGCCGATCATCAGCACCGCCAGCAGCATGTTGTTGCACAGCTTGGTGGCCTGGCCGGCGCCGGCATCGCCGCAATGGAACAGGTTGGCGCCCATGTGCTTGAGCAGCGGCGTGGCCCGCTCCACCGTGGCCGCGTCGCCGCCGATCATGAAGGTGAGGGTGCCGGCCGCTGCGCCCGCGGTGCCGCCCGACACCGGCGCATCGAGGAACGCCAGGCCACGCGCCTGGGCGGCGTCAGCCACCTTGCGGGCGCTGGCCGGCGCGATGGTGCTGCTGTCGATCACCAGCGTGCCGGCGGGCAGCGCGGCCAGCAGGCCGGGCGCTTGACCTTGCGGCAGGAACAGCGATTCCACGTGCCGGCTGGCCGGCAGCATGCTGACCACCACCTGCGCACCTTCCACCGCCGCGGTGGCCGAGGGCGCGATGCGCAGGCCCTGGTCGGCATGGCGCTGGCAGGCCTCGGCGCTGAGGTCGAAGGCCGCCACCTCATGGCCGGCCTTGTGCAGGTTGAGCGCCATCGGGCCGCCCATGTGGCCCAGGCCGATGAAGGCGATGCGTTGCGTGCTCATGGGGTTGTCTCCTCGTGAACTTGTCTAGACAAGATCGGCCAGCGGGTGCGGGCCTCTGTGGCGCGGCTCGAAGTGCGCCCGCACATGGGCCGGCGACACCAGGTCGAGCGTGGGCGGGTCCCAGCGCGGGTTCTTGTCCTTGTCGATCAGCAGCGCGCGCACGCCTTCGGCAAAGTCGTTGTGCACGCAGCAGCCCAGCGACAGGTCGTATTCCAGCCGCAGCGCCTCGGCCAGCGACATCGTGCGGGCCCGGCGCAGCAGCTCGAACGACACCGCCGCCGAACTGGGCGAACCCTTGATGAAGCCCTGCGCCGCCTGCGCCAGCCAGGGCTCCGCATGGTCGGCCAGCGCGCGCAGCCGCGGCGCCACATCAGCCAGCCGGTCGTGGCCGATCGTGCGGTTGATCAGGTCCAGGTGCGTGCGCACCGGTGCAGGGGGCAGCTCATCGGGCGCGCCCAGCGCTTCGATCAAATGGCTCAGCAGCGCGCCGTCTTCCTCTGAACGGCCGCGCCAGGGCGCTTCGGCCATCGCGGCCAGCAGCGCGGCCTTGTCTTCATGGCGGGCGACGAAGTCGGCCAGGCCCAGGAACAGCGCATCGCTGGCATGCACCGAAGCGCCGGTGAGCGCCAGGAACAGCCCGGTCTGCCCCGGCATGCGCGGCAGGAACCAGCTGCCGGCCACGTCGGGGTAGAGGCCGATGGCCACCTCGGGCATGGCCAGCCGGGTGCGGGGCGTCACCACCCGGTGCGAGCAGCCCACCAGCAGCCCGATGCCGCCGCCCATCACGATGCCGTGACCCCAGGCCAGGACGGGCTTGGGATAGGTGTGCAGCCGGTGGTCCAGCCGGTACTCATGCTCGAAGAAGGCTTGCGTCAGCGGCGACACGCTGCCCGGCGCCTGCTGGCGCAGCGCGAGGATCTCGCGCGCCAGCGAGGCCACGTCGCCGCCGGCGCAAAAGGATTTGTCGCCGGCCGCATCCAGCAGCACGGCCACGATGCCGTCGTCGTCGGCCCAGCTGGCCAAGGCCGAAGCCAGGCGCTTGACCATCGCCAGGTTGAGCGCATTCAGCGTGGCGGTGCTGTTGAGCGTGGCATGGCCGATGCGGTGGCCGCTGGCGGTGGTGATCTCGCGTACCGCCACGCCGTCGGTGGTCATGGTGTCCAGGTCAGGCATTGCGCCACTCCGGTGGGCGTTTGTTCAAAAAGGCGTTGACGCCTTCGCGTTGGTCCTGGCTGTCGAACAGGGCCACGAAGGCCTCGCGCTCGGCCACCAGCACCTGCTGCGGCGGCTGGTGCCGCGCGCCGTTGATCAGCCGCTTGCAGGCGGTCACGCTGGTGGGGCTTTGCTTTTCCACCTGCGCGGCCATGGCCAGTGCACGTTGCAGCGCGCCGCCGCGGGGCACCACCTCATCGACCAGGCCGATGCGCTGGGCGGTGGCCGCGTCCACCCGCTCGCCCAGCAGCACCAGGCGCTTGGCCCAGCTTTCGCCCACGTTCCAGGCCAGCCACTGGGTGCCGCCGGCACAGGGCAGCAGGCCGACGGTGGCTTCGGGAAGCGCCATCTGCGCATGCTCTTCGGCCACGCGCAGGTCGCAGGCCAGCGCGCATTCCAGGCCGCCGCCCATCGCATAGCCGTTGATGGCGGCGATGCTCACGCCGCGAAAGGCGGCCAGGGTCTCGAAGGCTTGCCCGAAGCGGTGCGCCATGGTGGCGGCGCGGCCCTTGTCGCCATCGGCGAACAGCTTCAGGTCGGCGCCGGCGGAGAAGAACTTCTCGCCGTCGCCGGTGATCACCAGGCTGTAGATGTCGCGCTCGGCATCGAGCTGCTTGACCAGCCTTGTCAGCGCCTGCAGGCTGTCTTCGGTCCAGGTGTGGGCGGGGGGGTTGTGCAGCGTCACCACGGCGGTGTGGCCGCGGCGTTCCAGCTTCAGGCCGGCAAAGTCGTCCATCAGGTTGTCCATACAAGTTCAGCGGATGGTGTCGGTGGCGTCGTCTTGGAGCATGCGGCGCGCAATGATGACGCGCATGATCTCGTTGGTGCCTTCCAGAATCTGGTGGACCCGTGCATCGCGCAACAGCCGCTCCAGCGGGTATTCGCGGATGTAGCCGTAGCCGCCGTGCAGCTGCAGCGCCTCGTTGCACACCCGAAAGCCCAGGTCGGTGGCCAGTCGCTTGGCCATCGCGCAGTAGGTGGTGGCGTCGGCGTCGGCCGCGTCCAGCTTGCTGGCGGCCAGCCGCACCATCAGGCGCGCGGCCACCAGCTCGGTGGCCATGTCGGCCAGCTTGAATTGCAACGCCTGGAACTCGGCCAGTGGGCGGCCGAACTGTTGGCGCTCACGCAGGTAGCGCTGCGCGGCATTCAGCGCCGCCTGCGCCGCGCCCACCGAGCAGGTGCCGATGTTGATGCGCCCGCCGTCCAGGCCCTTCATCGCGATCTTGAAGCCTTCGCCTTCCTGGCCCAGCAGGTGATTGGCCGGCACCCGCACCTCGTCGAAGGCGATCTGCCGCGTGGGCTGGCTGTTCCAGCCCATCTTCTCTTCCTTGCGGCCGTAGCGGATGCCTTCGCTCTGGGCGTCCACCACGAAGGCCGAGATGCCGGCCGCACCCGGCCCGCCGGTGCGCGCCATCACCACCAGCACGTCGGTGGCGCCTGCGCCCGAGATGAAGGCCTTGCCGCCGCTGAGCACGTAGTGCTCGCCGTCACGCCGGGCGCTGGTGCGCAGCGAGGCAGCGTCCGATCCTGCGCCGGGCTCGGTCAGGCAGTAAGAGCCCAGCCATTCGCCGCGCGCCAGCGGCGGGCCGAAGCGCTGCGCCGCCTCGGGCTGCGCAAAGCGGCCCACCATCCAGGCCACCATGTTGTGGATGGTGATGTACGCAGCGGTGGAAGGGCAGGCCGCGGCCAGCTCTTCGAACACCAGCGTGGCGTCCAGCCGCGTCAGGCCCAGGCCACCGCTGGTTTCGGGCGCATACAGGCCCATGAAGCCCAGCTCGCCGGCCTGGCGCAGCACGTCCACCGGGAACACGGCCTCGGCGTCCCAGTGCGCGGCCTGCGGCGCCATCGCCTGCTGCGCAAAGTCGCGCGCCGTCTGCTGGAAGGCGCGCTGGTCGTCGTTCAGTTCAAAGTCCATGGCCGGGGCGGGCGGCTTACTTCAGGCTGATGGTGGTGTTGACGCCGCCGGTGCTGTTGTCGTCGAACCAGCGGGCGGTGACGGTCTTGGTCTGCGTGTAGAACAGCACCACCTGCTTGCCGTAGGGCCCCAGGTCGCCCAGCTTGGAAGCGCGCGAGCCGCTGAACGAGAACAGCGGCACCGGCACCGGAATGGGCACGTTGATGCCCACCTGGCCGACGTCGATCTCTTCCTGGAACTTGCGCGCCGCCGCGCCCGACTGGGTGAACACCGCGGTGCCGTTGCCGTTGGGGTTGGCATTGATCATCGCGATGGCTTCATCCAGCGTCTCGGCTTCGGCCAGGCACAGCACCGGGCCGAAGATCTCTTCGTCGTACACCGTCATGCCCGGCTTCACGCCGGCCAGGATGGTGGGGCCCACGTAGTTGCCTTCGGCCGTGCCGCTGGCCAGCGTGGGCTGGCGGCCGTCCAGCGCCAGCCGCGCGCCTTCTTCGATGCCGCGGCCGATCAGGCGCGTCACGCGGTCTTTCGCGGCGCAGGAAATCAGCGGCCCCACGTCGGTGCCGGCCGCATCGCCGGCGCCCACCTTCAGGGTCTTGGCCTTTTCCACCAGCGCGGGCACCCAGTCGCGCGCGGCGCCCACCAGCACCGCCACCGACACCGCCATGCAGCGCTGGCCGGCGGCGCCGAAGGCCGCGCCCAGCAGCGCGTTCAGCGTCTGTTCCTGGTGGGCATCGGGCAGTACCACCGCGTGGTTCTTGGCGCCCATCATGCATTGCACGCGCTTGCCGGCCAGCGACGCGCGCTGGTACACATGGGTGCCCACGCGGGTGGAGCCGACGAAGCTGATGGCCTTGATGGTGGGGTGGTCGCAGATGGCATTCACCACCTCTTCGG
>NZ_CAXFDV010000235.1:0-1982 GCF_964001545.1 uncultured Aquincola sp. | reverse complement strand
GCATTCATCTGGTTGTGCAGGCCCGACAGCGCCCATTCGACGCGGCCGACCTGCTCGCCCTCGTGCAGCACGTCGAAGGCGTCGTGCGTGCCGCGCGCCTCCCACTGCGCGCCCGGGCCTTCGCCGCCGAAGCGCGCGAGCTCGCTCCAGCAGCCCTGGGCCAGCACGCGCTCGAGGCTGGGCTCGGTGGCATTCACCACCAGCCGGCCGGTGGACGGCACGGTGCGCACCAGGTGATGGAACTGCCGTTCGATGGCCGCGAGGTCGTCGAAGATGTCGGCGTGGTCGAACTCGAGGTTGTTGAGGATCGCCGTGCGCGGGCGGTAGTGCACGAACTTGCTGCGCTTGTCGAAGAAGGCGGTGTCGTACTCGTCGGCCTCGATGACGAAGGGCTGACCTTCCCCCAGGCGGGCCGAAACGCCGAAGTTCTGCGGCACGCCGCCCACCAGGAAGCCCGGCTTCAGGCCCGCGGCTTCCAGCACCCAGGCCAGCATCGAGGTGGTGGTGGTCTTGCCGTGGGTGCCGGCCACGGCCAGCACATGGCGGCCCTGCAGCACATGCTCGGCCAGCCATTGCGGCCCGCTGGTGTAGGGCAGGCCGGCATCCAGAATGGCTTCCATCAGCGCATTGCCGCGGCTGACGACGTTGCCGATGACGAAGAGGTCGGGCTTGAGCTTGAGCTGCCCGGCGTCGAAGCCTTCAATCAGCTCGATGCCCAGCTGGCGCAGCTGGTCGCTCATCGGCGGGTAGACATTGGCGTCGCAGCCGGTGACGCGGTGGCCCGCTTCGCGCGCCAGGGCGGCCAGGCCGCCCATGAAGGTGCCGCAGATGCCGAGGATGTGAATGTGCATGGCCAAGATTTTAGGAGGCGGTGGTGCAGGGCTTGAGCTGGATCGGTGAGCATGCGTGGCTGTACCCGGCGCTGGAAGTGGTGCACATCCTGGGCATCGCGATGCTGCTGGGCCCGCTGATGCTGCTGGACCTGCGCGTGTGGGGCGCCGGCGCCGCGCTGCCGGTGCAGCCGTTGGCACGGCTGAGCCTGCGGCTGACGGGGGGCGGCTTCATGCTGGTGTTGCTCAGCGGGTTGCTGATGTTCGGCAGCCAGCCGGCGGAACTCCTGGCGAATCGGCTGTTCATCATCAAGCTGGGGCTGGTGATGCTGGCGGGCTTGAACGCGCTGTGGTTCCACTCGCGCGAAGGCCTGCAACGCCTGGATACGCTGGCCCGCCTGCAGACCGCAACATCGGTGGTGTTATGGCTGGCGGTCATCATCTGTGGTCGGTGGCTGGCTTACTGAACGGCTACGCGCTGCCCCCAAAGGAGTTTTCATGCAACGCAGACAGGTTCTCGCAATCGCCGTGCCGGGCATGCTGATGCTGGCCGGCCGGGCCCATGCCCACCATGGCTGGAGCGGCTTCGACCAGCAGCGGCCCTTGTATCTGCAGGGCAAGGCGGTGCAGGTGCAATGGCGCAACCCGCATGCCGAGCTGGTGCTGGAACGCCCGGCCGACCTGGCGTTGCCGGCCGATCTGGCGCAGCGCCCACTGCCGGCGCAAACCGCGCCGGTGGACGGCCCGGCCCTGCTGTCGGCCGCCCGGTTGCCGACGCGCAATGACAAGCGCTGGACGATCGAGCTGGCGCCATTGACGCGGCTGGAGGCCTGGAAGATGCCGCGGATCGAGGCGGGGTCCGAGGTCGCCGTCCTGGGATTTGCGGCGGCGGGGGAGCAGGGGGATGCGGTGCTGCGCGCCGAGTACGTGTGGGTGGCTGGGAAGGCTTACGGGTTGAGGTCTTCGCCGGCTTGACGGGTTGTTGGTTCTGTTCTTGTTCGGCCGGCGTGCGGTGGTGCGTGTGCCGTAGGTGCTGTTCTTGTTCGACCGCCGTGCGGTGGGCGGGGGGCGGCGGGGCTCATGCTGGGGCGGTCGGCTTCGCCGACTGCGCTGCGGTGCTCGCGGCGAGATCGCGCGGCGGAACTCGCTACG
>NZ_CAXFDV010000234.1:0-7631 GCF_964001545.1 uncultured Aquincola sp. | reverse complement strand
CCCTTCGAAGGGGCGGGCCGGCACGCCCAGCAGGGCCAGGGCGGCGGCCTGCAGCAGCGCGCCCGCGGTTCGCCGGGCAGGGCCCGGCCAGGTTCTCAAGGTCATCGGTCCATTATCCCGAGCGGCGGGCGGCCGCCGTGGCGCGCTGGAAGCGGCGCTGCCAGCCGCGGTCCGGGCGCTGGCTGGCGCCAGGCGCATAACGCAAGGCATCCAGTGCTTCCAGCTCGGTGGCCACGGCCTGGCCGCGTTCGCCCAGCTGGTCGCGCACCCGCTGGGCCAGCGTGCGCGGCCCTTCGAAGGGGCGGGCCGGCACGCCCAGCAGGGCCAGGCGGGCGCGCAGGTCGGCCTGCAACCGCTCCCAGGGGTCGCGGCGCTGGCGGTCCCACAGCGCCCAACCGGCGCCCAGCAGTGCGGCGCCGCTGGCCAGGCCGATCATCAGCAGCGCCAGGTCTTCCCAGCGCGGGGTGTCGAAGCCCAGTTGCTTGAGCAAATCGAACTGCTGGCTGCGCGAGTAGTTCAGCACCCACTGGTTCCAGCGGTTGTTCACCCGCTCGTAGGTGCCGCGCCAGCGCTCCAGCAGCGCGGGGCTCATGCCGGCCAGCGCGCCGGCCACCAGGCCCGGCGTGGGCCGCAAGGAGCGGCTGCGGTCCACCCGGTCGGGCGCGACAGCGGCGGTGGGGTCCACCCGCACCCAGCCGCGGCCGGGCTGCCAGATCTCGGTCCAGGCATGGGCATGGCTTTGCCGCACCACCAGGTAGCCGTCCTGCAGCGCCGGGTCGGCGCCCTGGTAACCGGTGACCACACGGGCCGGCACGTCCAGCGCACGCATCACCACCACGAAGGCGGTGGCGAAGTGCTCGCAAAAGCCCTGCTTGCGGTCGAGCCAGAACTCGTCGATGGCATGGCGGCCCAGCTCGTCGCCATAGAGGCCCGGCGCCAGCGTGTAGCTGAAGCCGGCGGTGCGGATGTGGCGCAGCACCGCGTCGGCGAGCGTGGCCGCATCGGCCTGTGCATAAGCGGGCTGGCGGCGCAGCGCGGCGGCCCATTGCAGCGTGCGGGGGTTGTAGCCGGGCGGCAGGGTCAGGTGGTCCTGCAGGCCCAGCGCGGGCTCGCGCGGGCCATGCTCGAAGCGGGGCCAGGCCTGCACCGTCAAGCGCAGCCGGTCGGTCACCGGGCGGTCGGTCAGCCATTCCAGGTCGGGCCGCTGCAGCAGACGCCAGCCTTCGATGCGCGGCGCCTCGTCGGCACTGGCCGGGGTGGCTTCCAGCAGCGGTAGCAGCGGCAGGCGAGAAGGCTCCAGCGTCATCTCGTAGCGCACCGGCGCGCCCAGCGTGCGCAGCTCGGCGCCCAGCCAGGCCTGTGGTCCCATGCTGCTGCGTTCCAGCCGGTGCCATTCGCGGCCGTCGAAGCGGCTGAGCACCGGGCCGCGCCAGTACAGCTGGGCATTGGGCGGCGGCGTGCCATCGAAGCGCACGCGAAAGGCCACGCTGTCGTCGTTGGCCACCTCGGCCACGCCGCCCAGCGTGAGCGTGCCCGACAGGCCGGTGCGCGCGCCCGCATCCTGCGGCAGCGCCCACAAGGGGCCCACCCGTGGAAACAGCAGGAACAGCGCCACCATCACCGGCATGCCGAACAGCGTGGCCCGCGCGGCCAGGCCGCCGGCCTCTCGCAGGGCCGGCTGGCCCACCGGCATGTGCGCCAGCACCAGCGCGGTGAGCAGGCCCCAGACCGCGATGATCATGGCCGCCGCCACCGGCAGCGTCTGCGAATACAGGAAGTTGGTGAGCACCAGGAAGAAGCCGAGGAAGAACACCACCAGCGCATCGCGCCGGGCGCGCAGCTCCAGGGTCTTGAGCACCATCAGCATCACCAGCAGGGTGACGCCGGCTTCCTTGCCCAGCAGCGTCCGGTAGCTGTGTAGCGTCAGGCCCACGGCCACCGCCAGCAGCCCGGCCAGCAGCCAGCGGCTGGGCAGTGGTGCGGCGCGCAGCGCCAGCACCGCGCGGGCGGTGAGCACCGCGCCCACCATCAGCCCGCACCACAGCGGCAGCCGGCCCAGGTGGGGCATCAAGGTCCAGCCGATGACCACCAGCAGGAACAGCACGTCGCGCGTGTCGCGCGGCAGGCGGCCGGGCAGCGGCCAGCGGGGCAGGCGCAGCGTGGTCATCGGGCCGCCCCGGAGTGCAGGGCGAGTGCGTCCAGCGCCTGCAGGCGGTGGGCATCGCCCTGGCCGGGTGCCAGTTCCAGCCCCGGCAGCCGCAGGCCGTGCAGCGCGCCGGCCTGGTCGGCCGCCAGCACCCAGGCGGCCAGGCGCGACAGCCGCGCCTCGGTGCCGGGTACGCCGGCCAGCTGCCAGTCGAGCCACAGCTCCTGCGTGGCGGCGCCGGTGTTCTCACGCGTCACCAGCTCGCCGGTGCGGGCCGCCTTTTTCCACACCACGCGGCGCAGCGCGTCGCCGCGGCGGTAGGCGCGCACGCCGTCGAACTCGCCGCCGTCGCGTTGGCGCTGCAGTACCGCGTCGCCGCCCAGCGGCAAGGGCGCCGGCAGCGGCGCGGTGGGCGTTTCGGGCGCGGGCCAGGCCAGCATGCGCGCGGCGGGGCGCCACACCGTCCAGGCGCGGAACAGGCCGAACGGAAAGCGCGTTTCCGCCCGCAGCGCCGGGATGCCGTGCAGGCCGCGCTGCGGCGGCACGAAGCGCAGCACCGCGCTTTCCTGGCCCTGGGCCGGCACGTCGATCCACACCTGCGCGCCGCGCTGGGCGCGCGCGTCGAAGCCCAGGCCGATGCCATGGCGCCGGCTGCCCGGGCTTTGCACCACCAGGTCGAGCCGCGCCGGCTCGCCGGCAAAGGCGCTGGCCACCGGGCGCAGCTGCAGCGTCAGGCCGCGCAGCGTGGCATGGGTCATGTGCAGCGAGGCGATGCCCGCGCCGGCCAGCAGGAAGGTGAGCACATAGCCCAGGTTGAGCTGGTAGTTGATCGAGGCCAGGAGCATCACCAGCAGCGTGATGCCGAAGGCCAGCCCGGCCGGCGTGGGCACGATGTAGATGTTGCGCTGGGTGAGCACCCAGCGGTCGGTGAGCGGATGGCGCGCCTGCCACCAGGCCTGCCAGCGCGTGCGCAGGGCGGAGAGCATGGCGGCAGGCTAGGGCAGCGGCACCGCCTCGACCATGGCGCGCACCTGCTCCACGCTGCCGCGGTCGGCGCCGGCCACCGGCACCAGGCGGTGGGCGATGGCCTGCGCCAGGATGGCCTGCACGTCGTCGGGCGCCACATGGCCGCGGCCGCCGATCAGCGCATGGGCCTTGGCCGCGCGAAGCACTGCCAGCGCGGCGCGCGGCGACAGGCCTTCGGCGAACCACTCGCCCGAGCGGGTGGCGGCGATCAGCGCCTGCAGGTAGTCCAGCAGGGCTTCGGACGCATGCACCTGCAGCACCGCCTGCTGCACCGCCAGCAGCTGCTCGGGCGTCATCACCGGCTGCAGCCGGGTGATGGCGGCGCGGCGGTCTTCGCCGGCCAGCAGCGCCCGTTCGCTGGCGCGGTCGGGGTAGCCCAGCGTGATGCGCATCAGGAAGCGGTCGAGCTGGCTTTCGGGCAGCGGGTAGGTGCCCAGCTGGTCGGTGGGGTTCTGGGTGGCGATGACGAAGAAGGGCCGCGGCAGCGGGCGCGTGTGGTTCTCCACCGTCACCTGGTGTTCTTCCATCGCTTCGAGCAGCGCGCTCTGGGTCTTGGGGCCGGCGCGGTTGATCTCGTCGGCCAGCAGCACCTGCGCGAACACCGGGCCGGGATGGAACACGAAGGACTCGGTGGAACGCTCGAACACGCTGACGCCGACCAGGTCGCTGGGCATCAGGTCGGCGGTGAACTGCACGCGCGAAAAATGCAGCCCCAGCGACACCGCCAAGGTGTGCGCCAGCGTCGTCTTGCCCACGCCCGGCACGTCTTCGATCAGCAGGTGGCCGCCGGCCAGCAGGCAGGCCACGCAGTCCTCGATCTGCGGCCGTTTGCCGACGATGATCGTGCTAATCTGGTCCGTCAGTCTTGAAAGCAGCTGCGAGATGTCAAGGGCCATGCTTGCACCTTATCCGAAAACCGCGAGCCCTTTTCCGCGATGACGACTGCCTTTTACAGCCATACGGATTGCAAGGCGCACGAGATGGGCGCCGGCCATCCGGAGTGTCCGCAGCGCCTGGATGCGATCGCCGACCACCTGCGCGCCACCGGCCTGGACCTGGCGCTGGAGATGCGCGACGCGCCGGTGGCGCAGCTGTCCGACGTGCAGCTGGCGCACAGCGCCGGTTATGTGCGCGAGATCTCCGACCTGGCCCAGCGCCTGCGCGAGAGCGGCAGCCGCCAGGCGGTGGACCCCGACACCAGCGCCGGCCCCGGCACCTGGAACGCGATGCTGCGCGCCGCCGGTGCCGCGGTGGCCGCCACCGATGCGGTGATCGACGGCGAGGTGGACAACGCCTTCTGCTCGGTGCGCCCGCCCGGCCACCATGCCACGCGCGGGCAGGCCATGGGCTTTTGCTTCTTCAACAACGTGTGCGTGGCCGCACGCCATGCGCTGGACGTGCGTGGCCTGAAGCGCGTGGCCATCATCGACTTCGACGTGCACCACGGCAACGGCACCGAGGACATCGTGGCCGGTGACGAGCGCATCCTGATGTGCAGCTTCTTCCAGCACCCGCTGTACCCCAACAGCGGCGCGGTGCCGCTGGGCACCAACATGGTCAACCTGCCGGTGCCGCCCTACACCAAGGGCATGGAAGTGCGTGAGCTGATCGAGGCGATGTGGCTGCCGCGGCTGGAGGAGTTCCGGCCCGAGATGGTCTTCATCTCCGCCGGTTTCGACGCCCACCGCGAGGACGACCTCGGCCAGATGGGCCTGGTGGAAGCCGACTACGCCTGGATCACCTGGAAGATCGCCGACGTGGCCGAGCGCCATGCCAAGGGCCGCATCGTCTCCTGCCTGGAAGGCGGCTACAACCTGTCGGCGCTGGGCCGCAGCGTGGCCGCGCACCTGCGCGTGCTGGCCGGGGTGGACGGCGCTTGAGCCCGGTACTGCCCGGCCACACATTGGCCGGCTGGGTCGAAGGGCTGTGGCAACTGGCATCGCTGGCCGAGCTGGCCCTGCTGGCCGCCTGCGTGGGCGCCGCCGGCGGGCTGGCCTGGCTGCTGGGCCACAACCGCCGGCGCGGCGGCATCTGGTTCGGCCAGCGGGTGGTCGATGGCGTGCTGTTCCCGCTGCTGGCACTGGGCGCGGTGCTGCTGGTGCGGCTGCTGATGCCGGCCGACCTGCCGCGCGCGGTGCTGAACCTGGCGGTGCCGGTGCTGCTGTCGCTGTGCGCCATCCGCGTGGCGGTGCGGGTGCTGCAGGCGGCCTTTCCGCAATCGCCGCTGGTGCGGCTGGTGGAGCGCTGGCTGTCGTGGCTGGTGTGGCTGTGCCTGGTGCTGTGGCTCACCGGCCTGCTGCCGCTGGTGGTGGCCGAGCTGGAAGCCATCACCTGGACGGTGGGCGGCAGCCAGGTCAGCCTGCGCAGCGTGATCGAAGGCGCGCTCAGTGCCGTGGTGGTGCTGGTGGCGGTGCTGTGGCTGTCGGCCGCCATCGAATCGCGGCTGCTCGCCGGCGTCAGCGAAGCCGGCTTCGTCGGCAACGTGTCGCTGCGCAAGATTGCGGCCAATGCCACGCGGGCGCTGCTGCTGGTGGTGGGGCTGCTGTTCGCGCTGTCGGCGGCGGGCATTCCGCTCACCGCGCTGTCGGTGCTGGGCGGCGCCATCGGCGTGGGCATCGGCCTGGGCCTGCAGAAGCTGGCGGCCAACTACGTCTCGGGCTTCGTGCTGCTGGCCGAAGGCAGCCTGCGCATCGGCGACATGGTGGTGGTGGACGGCTTCGAGGGCCGCATCACCGACATCAGCACCCGCTACACCGTGATCCGCGCGCTCAACGGCCGCGAGTCCATCGTGCCCAACGAGATGATGATCACCCAGCGGGTGGTGAGCATGACGATGAGCGACACCCGCATCAACGGCACGACGGTGGTGCAGGTGGCCTACGACACCGACGTGGATGCGCTGATCCCGCAGCTGGTGGCGGTGGTGGCCGCCATCGACCGCGTGATCACCGATCCGGCGCCGGCCGTGACGCTCACCGACTTTGCGGCCAACGGGCTGGAGCTGACGATCAGCTTCTGGATCCGCGACCCGCACAACGGCCTGGGCGCGGTGCGCAGCGCCGTCAACCTGGCGGTGCTGCGCACGCTCAATGCGCTGGACGTGGAGATTCCGTACCCGCAGCAGGTGCAGCGCGAGCCGCGGGTGAAGGGCGCGCCGGCGGTGCCGCTCAGCCCCGCGGGAGCGATATTTGTTTCCGGGCCGCCTGCGCCGCCTGCTGCTTGAGGTGCGCCGCGGCTTCGGCCCCCGGCGCCACGCCACCGGCGGGCAGGCCGCGCAGGTACAGGTGCAGCGCCCGCACGTCGGTCTCGCTCATCTCGCGCAGCGATTCGAAGGGCATCACCTGCACCGGCGTGCCGTCGGGCCGGTGGCCGCTGCGGAACAGGGCCAGCAGGCTCTCGGCGTCGCGGTAGCGGGCCATCGCGCCGGCATCGCCGCCGGTCAGGTCGGCCGCGGCGGGCCAGTCGGGCGGGCCACCGGGCACCTTGCCGCCGGTCAGCCGGGCGCCGTGGCAGCCCAGGCACATGTTGGCCACGTAGGCGCCATGCTCGGGCGTCACCCCCTCCGGCACCGGCGCGGGCGGCAGCTGCAGGTGGTCGATCTTCGAGGCTGCATCGGGAATGAGCCCGAAGCCGTACAACACCTTCACCGGCAGCGGCAGCTGCACCACGCGCTGCGCGCCGGCCTGCGGCGGCAGCTGCTGCACATAGGCCACCAGCGACACCAGGTCGTCGTCGGTCAGGCGGGCGTAGTCCTCGCTGGGCATGATGAGCAGCGGCCGCCCGTCGGGCTTGACGCCGTGGCGCAGCGTGCGCAGCCAGTCCAGCATGCGGTAGCCGGCCACCGCGCTGCCGGGGCCGGGCGTGATGTTGGGGCCCACCACCTTCAACCCATCGGGCTGGTCGAGGAAGGTGCGACCGGCGCCGTTGGCCCCATGGCAGTCCACGCAGCCGCGTGAGTTGAACAGGTAGCGGCCGCGGTCCACCGCCTGCGCATCGGTGCGCAGCGCCAGCACCGGCTGCTGCGGCACCATGATGCGGCGGTTCATGCGCTCGTCGGCCAGCAGCTGGCCGGCCAGCACGGCCAGGCCGGCCAGGGCCGCCAGCGCGGCCAGGGTGGCGGCGCCACGGCGCAGCCAGCGGCCGGCGCGGCGCGGTGGCGCTTCGGCCGCGGCCGCAGGCCGGCGGTCGGCGGGTGTCCAGGTCTTCATGCCCGGGCCTCCGGCGCCGTCGCCTTGCGCAGGCCGGGCGCCACGCCCAGCGCGGCAGCCAGCTGCACCCAGCGGCCGGGGTCCAGCAACGGGCGCAACAGGTCCAGCATCGCGGCAAAGGCGGCCGGCGGCGCCTTGGCCTGCATGTCGGCCAGCAGCGCGGCCAGCTCGCGCGGGCTCAGGGCGGGGCCCATCCAGCGCAGCGTGTCCATCATCTCGGCCGGCGGGATGCTGGCCACCAGGCGGTCGTG
>NZ_CAXFDV010000233.1:0-3482 GCF_964001545.1 uncultured Aquincola sp. | reverse complement strand
TGGTGGTGCCGTATGCCGAGGTGGGCCTGGACGCGGTGCGCAACCTGACGCAGGACACCATCTTCTCGCGCGGGCCCAAAGGCGTCAGCCGCACCGGCATCTTCATCGGCGGGCGTGATGCGCTGCTGGCGGCCGACATGCTGGCGCGCGCGCAGGAAAGCATGGTCAAGCCCTTCATCGTCTCGCTGATGGCCGACCCCAGCGGCGCCTACACCACCGCGGCTGCCATGGTGGCCTGCGTGGAAGGCCAGCTGATGGCCCAGCACGGCTGCAAGCTCGACGGGCTGCGCGTGGTGGTGCTGGGCGGCACCGGGCCCGTGGGCCGCATTGCCGGCGTGCTGGCGGCCATGGCCGGCGCCCAGGTGCAGTTGAGCAGCCGCAACGGCATCGACGCGGCCGAAGAAGCGGCGCAGGAAACCGCCCAGCGCTTTGGCGTCACGCTGCATGGCGTGTCAGGCGGCGACCGGGCGGCCATCCGCACCTCGGTGGCCGATGCCGACGTGATCCTGGCCTGCGCCGCCGCAGGCGTGCAGGTGCTGAACAAGGACGACCTGGGCGTGGCCACCGCCCTGCGCGTGGCCGCCGACGTCAACGCCGTGCCGCCCGAAGGCATTGCCGGCGTGGGTGTGATGGACGACGGCAAGCCCATCGAAGGCGCGCGTGAGGGTGCGGTGGGCATCGGCGCGCTGGCCATCGGCAACGTGAAGTACCAGACGCAGCACCGGCTGCTGGTGCAGATGTGCCAGGGCGAAAAGCCCTCGGTGCTCAGCTTTGCCGAAGCCTTCGAGAAGGCGCGCGAGATCGTCGCTGAAAAGCATGATTGAGCCCCGGCCATGACCATCCTGGCGGTCGCGGGCGTCTCGGCCCGGGCCATGGCCGAGGCGGCGGTACGCGATGGCTTCCAGGCCATCGCGCTGGACCTGTTCGGCGATGTGGACACCTGCCGTACCGCCGCGCGCTGGCTGCCGCTGGGCGAGCCCGGCGCGTTGCAGATCGATGCCGACTGCACGCTGTCGGCGCTGCGGCTGCTGGCCCAGCGCGGCGACGTGGCCGGCTGGGTACCGGGCAGCGGCTTCGAGGGCCTGCATGAGGTGATCGCCGAAGGCGGCGCCTGGCTGCCTTTGATCGGCAACCGGCCCGAGACCGTGCGCCGCGTGCGCGATGCGCGGGTGTTCTTCCGCGTGCTGGCGGCGCTGGGCGTGCCGCATCCGCGTGTGTCGCGCACCGCGCCGGTCGACCGCAGGGGCTGGCTGCTGAAGGACATGCGCGGCTGCGGCGGCTGGCAGGTGGCGCCCGCGCCGCAGGCCGAGGCCGGCAGCCCGGCGCCCGCCCACCACGTGTACCAGCAGCAGGCGCCCGGCGTGCCGATGTCGGCCACCTTTGTGGCCGATGGCTACCGCGCGCGGGTGCTGGGCTTCAACCAGCAGATCGTGCAGCCGGTGGGCGACCGGCCCTGGGTGTTCGCCGGTCTGGTGGGGCCGGTGGCCGTGTCGCCGGTGGTGGCGCATGAGGTGGCCGCCGCCGCCAGCGTGCTGGCCGGCGCCTTCACGCTGCGCGGCCTGGGCAGCCTGGACTTCATGCTCGACGGTGATCGCTGGCAGGCGCTGGAAGTGAACCCGCGCCCGCCGGCCAGCCTGTCCTGCTACCCCGACGCGGCGCCCATGGCCGCCCATGTGCGTGCGTGTGTGGAAGGGGTGCTGCCCGCCGCTGCGCCCGCCCCCGGGTCGCCCGCGCAGGTGGAAGGGCACCGCATCGTGTTCGCGACGCGGCCGCTGCGCCTGGCCGATGGCGTGGCCGCGGCGCTGGCCGCCCGCGCGGGCACGCACGACCTGCCTTCGGCCGGCGCGCGCTTTCAGGCCGGCGACCCGGTGTGCAGCGTCAGCGCCCGCGGGGCCGATGCGCCCGCGGTGCTGGCGCGGCTGCAGGCGGCGCATGCCGACGTACAAACCTTGCTGGAGACAAGCTGATGAACCTGGTGAGCGTGAATGCCGGCGCCCGGCCGCTGGTGGAGCAACTGCTGCGGCAGGCCGATACCCTGGGCGTGGCGGTGCGCCATGACGAGCGCGGCGTGTGCATCGTCGACGCCGGCATCGAGGCGCCCGGCAGCGTGGCCGCCGGCCTGCTGGTGGGCGAGATCTGCATGGGCGGCCTGGGCCGTGTGGCCTTGCGCAGCGGCGGCAGCGACTGGCCCACCTGGCTGGACGTGCGCAGCTCGCAGCCGGTGCTGGCCTGCCTGGGCAGCCAGTACGCTGGCTGGAGCCTGGCCGCCAGCAAGGAAGAAACCGGCGGCAAGAAGTTCTTCGCGCTGGGCTCAGGCCCGGCGCGTGCGCTGGCCGGCAAGGAGAAGTTGTTCGGCGAATTGGCCTACCGCGACCAGTCCGCGCAAGGCGTGCTGGTGCTGGAGGTGGACCGCGCGCCGCCCGCGGTCGTCATCGACAAGGTGCTGCGCGACTGCGGCCTGGCGCCCCAGGGTTTGACCGTGATCCTCACGCCCACCAGCAGCCCGGCCGGCACCACCCAGGTGGTGGCGCGGGTGCTGGAAGTGGCGCTGCACCAGGCGCATGAATCGGGCTTTGCGCTGGCCGACGTGATCGACGGCAGCGGCAGCGCGCCGCTGCCCGCGCCCAGCCCCGATGGCGTGGAAGCGATGGGCCGCACCAACGACGCCATCCTGTACGGCGGGCGGGTGCACCTCACCGTCAAGGGCAGCGACGAGGCGGCGCGCACGCTGGCCGCCAAGCTGCCTTCAGGCAATTCGCGCGACCACGGCCGCTCGTTCGCCGAGATCTTCAAGGAAGTGCAGTTCGACTTCTACAAGATCGACCCCGCGCTGTTCGCGCCCGCCGAGGTGTGGGTCAGCAACATCAGCAGCGGCAACACCTGGCACGGCGGCGCGACCGACATGGACCTGCTGCGCCGCCTTTGGTTGAAGGAAGCCGCCGCATGAGGGTGGCCATCTTCACCGACGAAGTAGGCTGGCACACCCGGCAGCTGCAGGCTGCGCTGCGGCTGCGCGGCGCGGTGGGCCGCTGCATCGACCTGGCCGACTGCCATGTGGACACCACGGCTGCGTGGCATGGCCTGGTGATCCCCGGCTTCGGCCGCGTGCTGCCCGATGCGGCGCTGGTGCGCGGCATCGCGGCCGGCAGCTTCGAGGCGGTGACCAAGCGCCTGGGCGTGCTGCATGCGCTGCGCGCGCTGGGCGTGGCCGTCTACAACGAAGGTCAGGCCATCGAGCGCAGCGTCGACAAGTCGATGACCAGCCTGCTGCTGCAGGCCGCGGGCGTGGCCACGCCACCCACCTGGGCCACCGAATCGGCCGCGCAGGCGCAGCGCATCGTGATGCGCGAAAGCGCCGCCGGCCATGCGCTGGTGCTCAAGCCGCTGTTCGGCTCACAGGGCAAGGGCCTGCAGCGCGTGGGCTTGGTGGATGGCGTGCACGTGCCGCTGCCGCCGCTGCAGCAGGTGGCCGGCCGGCTGGC
>NZ_CAXFDV010000232.1:0-2668 GCF_964001545.1 uncultured Aquincola sp. | reverse complement strand
TGAGCCTGCCCTGGCTGCTGTGGCTGCGTGCGCCGGTGCGCCCGGTGCAGCAGCCCGACCCGCAGGACATTGGCCTGCTGATGCTGTGCGCCATCGCGGTGGTGCTGGTGTTTTTCTCGCTGCCGCAGTCCAAGCTGGTGGGTTACATCCTGCCCTGCGTGCCGCCGCTGGCCTGGTGGGTGGCGCGCTGCCTGCCGGGTGCGCAGGCGCCGCGCCGCTGGCAGCTGGCGCTGAGGGCCAGCCTGCTGGTGAGCCTGGCGCTCAACTTCACCGCCGTGGGCGTGCTGGCCGTGGACAAGGCGCACACCACGCGCGAGCTGGGCATGGCCCTGCGGGGCCTGCACCGCACCGGCGAGCCGGTGGTGATGCTGGGCCAGTACGCCTACGACGTGCCCTTTTACGCCCGGCTGGGCGAGCCGGTGTGGGTGGCCGACGACTGGGACGACCCGGCCGTGCACCGACGCGACAGCTGGCGCAAGGAACTGGCCGAAGCCAGCGACTTTGCCCACCCCGCCGCCGCTGAACATCTGCTGCAGCCGGCCGCGGTGCCGGCCCTGGTGTGCCGCAGCGGCATGGCCTGGGTGATCGGCGGCACGCCGCGCGCCGGCAGCGAGCCCTTGCCGCCCTGGCTGGCCGGCGCCACGCCGGTGTACCAGGGGCCACGGCAAAGCCTGTGGAGGGTGGATGCGGCCAGTGCCGCTATGGCGCCGCTTTGCCTGCAAACGCCCAGTGCCGGGCGAGCAGGTACGTCAGCCCTGCCATCAGCACCAGCACCAGCGCCAGCCATGCGCCATAGTGTTCAGGCGCCAGCCGCAGCAGCAGCGCATAGCTGAGCTCATTGACCAGGAAGCCCATGCCCGAGACCAGCGCGAAGCGCGGCGCCGCCTGCCGCAGCGGCGCCCGATGACCCGCGAAGCTGAGCCCATGGTGCCCACCGAAGGACACGCCCAGAGCCACCAGCCAGCCGGCCACGTTGGCCAGCAGCGGCGGCCAGCCGGCCTGGGCCACCAGACCCACGGCGATGCTCCAGTGCACGGCGGCGGCGGTGCAGCCCACGGCCACGAACCAGGCCGCGCTGCGGCGGTTGCTGGTGGGCGGGCGGTTGATCGGGGGCTGCGTCATGTGTGCGTGGTGGCCGACGATTTTGGCCTGCATCCCGCGGTGGACGAAGCCGTGGTGCAGCTGGTGGCGCAAGGCCGCGTCAACGCGGTGTCGGTGATGGCGGCAGCACCGGCCTGGCCGCGTGATGCGGCGATGCTGCGCGAGGTGGCCGGCGACCGGGCCGACGTCGGCCTGCACCTGGACCTGACGGCCTTTCCGGTGCAGGCGGCGCTGAGGCAGCCGCTGCCGCGCTGGATCGCGGCCAGCCTGCTGCGCGCGGTGGACGGCCGCGCCATCGAGCGCGAGATCCAGGAGCAGCTCTGGCGCTTCGAGCAGGCCTGGGGCGGCCCGCCCGACCATGTGGACGGCCACCAGCACGTGCACCAGCTGCCGGTGGTGCGCGAGCGCCTGGTGGCGGTGCTGAACCAGCGCTACCCGGGCCGGCAGCCCTGGCTGCGCAGCACGCGCCAGCCGCGGGTGCCGGGCGCGGGCATGGCGGCGGCCTTCAAACCCTGGGTGATCGAAAGCCTGGGTGCCCGCGCCCTGGCCCACCTGGCGCGCCGGCACGGCATCGCGCAGAATGGCCGGCTGCTGGGCGTGTACGGCTTCGAGGGCGATGCCGTCCGCTACCTGCAGCGGCTGCAGGGCTGGCTGTCGCTGGCCCAGCCGGGCGACCTGCTGATGTGCCATCCCGCGGTGGCTGAAGTGCCGGGCGACGACATCGCCGCGGCGCGGGTGGCGGAGTTTCAGGCGCTGTCGTCGGCGGCGGTGCCGGCCTTGCTGCAGTTGGCGGGTGTGTCGCTGGGCCGCCTGCGCGGCGTCACGGTCAGCTGAAGCACCAGGCCGCCGCGCGGCTGATGAGCCCGCCCGCCAGCACCCAGCCCGACGTGGCCACCACCGTGGCGCCGGCCAGGCGCACCGGCCAGCCTTGCGCCAGGCGGGCGGTGCCGGAACCGGCGCCGCGTGCCGGCGCCGCCAGCCGCAGCCACAGCGCAGGCGCCAGCCACAGCACCGGACCGGCGCCCAGCCAGAAGGCGGCCATCACCGCCGCGCCTTCGGCCGCGCCGTTGCCCAGCGCCGCCAGCAGCAGGGCCGACTGCAGCATGCCGCAGGGCAGGGCGATCCAGGCCAGGCCGATGCCGGCCGAACGCACCGGTCCCCGCATGCGCTGCCAGCCGTCGGGCGTGGTGTTGGCCAGGCTGGCGCGCAGCGCCGGCAGCCGGCCGGTGAACAGCAGCCACAGGCCCCACACCAGCAGCGCCGCATGCAGCGCGCTCCACAGCGGCTGCAGCATCGGCGCCAGCTGTGCCCAGCGGCCCAGCGCGGCCATGCTGGCAGCGGCCACGGCACCGGCGGCGGCATAACTGGCCAGCCGGCCGGCATGCAGGGCCACCGCATCGCCCCGCCCATGGCGGGCGATGGCGGCGCACACGCTGCCGCACATCAGCCCGCAGTGTGGCGAGCTGGCCAGGCCCAGCGCCAGCGCACCGGCCAGCAAGGCGCCGGTGGCCATCAGATCACCCGCGAGAACCGCTCACGCTGGCGGTCGGATTGCAGGTGGCGATCG
>NZ_CAXFDV010000231.1:0-2958 GCF_964001545.1 uncultured Aquincola sp. | reverse complement strand
GGCGGCGCCATCACACCCCTCCCCGTTGACCCATGCGCACAGGCCAATGCGCCACTTCACCGCGCTGCATGCTGTGCAGCCGCGTCTGCACAAAGGTGTTGATGGCCACGTGGCGGGCCAGATAGTGCTCCAGCACCAGGCCGAACAGGTAGGGGCTGATGCCGCTGAAGCCGTCTTCGTCCACGGTGAGCCTGCATTCCACGCCGCGGCCGTACACCAGCGGCCCGACCCCGGGCAGGCGCCGCGTGACCGGCCGCAGCGCACTGGCCATCAGGCTGTTGACCTGCTGCTGCGCCACGGTGTCGTCCTGCTGCACGAACAGGCGCAGCATGTCGCGCAGGGCCTGGGCGCCTTCGCGCTCGTCCATCTCGTGCAGCGGCAGGTAGTTGAAGCCGAGCTGGCGGATCAGCCGCCAGGCCAGCTCACCTTCTGCAAAGGGCGGCTGCGGCGCCGAGGGTGGACGGATCAGGCCGATGGCATGCACCGGCACCGAGTCGGCCATCTTCAGGTCGTCGAGGCCGTTGCGCGGCACCAGCCTGGGCAGGTCACGGTTGGTCACCAGGGCCTGCACCGTGAGGTAGCGCAGCGCTTCGCTGTACGGGGCTTCGTGCTGGTCCACCAGGCTGAGGAACACCTCGGTGCCGGTGTACGAGGTGCGTGTGCCGTAGCGGCGTGTGCTGTCGGGTATCAGGCGCGGCTCGCGCCGAACCGAGAAGTACCGCCCATGGTTGCCTTCGTCATGGTTCAAGGTCTGGTACATCGGCCGAAAGAGCGCCGGCTCGGTGCTGCCGGCCAGCTGGCCCTGCAGTTCGTTGACGGCGAACACCTCGAAGTCCAGCGGTCGCGACCGGTCGGGCACCAGGTGCAGCTCGGTCTGGCTGGCGGGCACCTCCAGGCGATCGACCCGGTGCTCGAACAGGTTGATCACCGGCGTGCAGTGCAGGGCGAACTGCTCGGCTTGCACCACGCCGGCCAGCTCAGCGGTGCTGCGCGTCAGCAGGATGACGATCTCTGCTTCGCGGCCCTGGATGCGGGCCAGGCCGGGCGCCAGGTGCTGCAGCGCGAAGAAGTAAAAGCGCGTGGGGCAGGCGAAGTACTCGTGCAGCAGGTTGTGCCCGAACCAGCTGTTCCACTTCAGCGGCAGCATGCTCTGCGCGGGGCTCAGCCCTTCATGCACCAAGGCGCCATCGGTCACCACATGCGGCCGATCACCCATGTGCCCGGGCTCACCGACCAGGCTGGCCACGGCGCCCGCATGCAGCAGCTCGAAGAGGTGCGAGGCCAGTTGCTCCTGGCCGCACAGGTAGATGGGCAGACGGTCCAGGCCCTGGATGTCGCTGAAAGACAGCTCGCCCTGCACGCGCAGGCGCAGCCGAAGCGCCCCCTGCACCTGCACATGGGGCGGCAGGTAGCGGTCGGGCGCGGGTATGTCGGGCGGCACCCCGGTCAGGCGCGCCTGCACGATCTCCAGCGGCCACAGCATCAGGTCTTGTGTCGTGCGGAACTGGCAGGCCGTGACCTCGCCATCGGCCAGCCTGGAGAACGCCGCGGTGCCGCGGCGTACCAGGAAGCCCTTGCTGAAGTCGCCTTCGGCCGCTTGCGGGTGCAGCTGCGCCACCGCCATCGAAGGTGTGGGGCTGACGTAGTTGGGGTACACCACCTCCAGCAGGCGCTGGGTGAAGCGCGGAAACTCGGCATCGAGCTTGATGCGCATGCGCGCCGACATGAAGCTGAAAGACTCGATCAGCCGCTCGACGTAGGGGTCGGCCACCTCCTGCCCCTGCATGCCCAGCCGGCGCGCGATCTTCGGGTGCATCTGGGCAAACTCACCCGCGCTTTCGCGCATGTAGAGCAGCTCTTCGTTGTAGTAGCGCAGCAGTTGGGGATGCATGGTGAGGTGCTCGCGGCAAGGGCTCAGCGGGGCCGTAGTTCGATGCGGCTGTTCTCGAGGTCGACCGCGCTTTGCACGGTGAACTCGATCGGATAGGGGCTCATGCGGATGTGGCCCGAGATCTCGAAGATCAGCACGTTGTAGTGGTGCCGGGCCTTGTCCTTGAACAAGGGGCGCACGTGCAGGCTCTCGGGCACCAGCCGCGGCTCGAAGCGGGTGATGGCGGTGCGGATCACTTGCTCGATGTCGCCCCAGCGCTTTTCGGACATGTAGCCGCCCGCCAGCGGCGGCACGCCGTAGTTCACGCAGGAGGCCGCTGCCAGCGGGTGCTCGTGCACCGACACGATCTCGGAGTGGTCGGTGGTGTTGAGCAGCAGGGCCAGGTCGCGCAGCACGATGTCGCGCAGGCGGGCGCGGCTGGCGGTGTAGGCGTCCGGGGACTCGCTGTCCTCCGATGGCGCGTCGTCGCACAGGCGGTCGAACAAGGTGGGCAGGTACACCGCTTCGCGCTGGCGCGCGGCGGCCTCAGGCGGCAGCGTGGAAGGCAAGGCGCGCGCGGCAGGATGCGCTTGGGTCGTCATGGGGTCTCCTTGTCGGGCGGCGATGGGCGAAGCTCGGCGCCGAGAGGCACGGCGCTGTCGAGCGAGAGGCCGTGATGCTCCAGCCGGGTGAGCGAGGGCAGGCGCTCATGGCGCTGCGTGGGCGCCCAACCCTGTGGCGCGAACAGGTGCAGCACGTTGGGCGGTTCGCTGGGCGCGAACAGGTCGTGGGGGCCGTGTGCATCCAGCTGCGACAGCACGGTGTCGATGCCGTCGCGCTGGCCCAGCAGCCGGGACAGCGAGGTCTCGGCCCCTTCCGAGGCTTTGAGCTCGTCGAGGGCATCGACCCGGTTGGCGACCTCCTCCAGCGTCAGGTGCGCCCAGTCCTCGTCGCCCTGCAGCCTTGCTTCCGGCGATTGCAGGCGTTGCAGGTAGCGCGCGTGCCATTGACTCAGCAGCTGCTCTTCGCGGGTGGGGGGCAGGTCGGCCACGGCAGCGACCACGGCAGCGGCGGCCGGTGCGGTCTCG
>NZ_CAXFDV010000230.1:0-2598 GCF_964001545.1 uncultured Aquincola sp. | reverse complement strand
CGAGCTGGTGGAAACCACGCGCCTCTTCGGCCGCGGCCTGGCCGCGATCGAGCCCCCCTGGATCGAGCGCATCGCCGGCCACCTGCTCAAGAAGCAGCTGCTGGAGCCGCACTGGGAGAAAAAGGCCGGCGAGGTGGTGGCGCTGGAGCGGGCCACGCTGTACGGCATCGTGGTCTACAACAACCGGCGGGTGAACTACGCGTCGGTGGACCCGGCCGGCGCGCGCGAGATCTTCATCCGCGAAGGCCTGGTGCAGGACGAGTGGGACACGCGGCTGCCGTTTCTGGCGCACAACCGCAAGCTCATCCGCCAGGTGGAAGAGCTGGAGCACAAGGCCCGCCGCCAGGACGTGCTGGTGGACGACGACCTGATCTTCGCCTTCTACGACCAGCAGCTGCCCGCCGACGTGCACAGTGGCCCGGCGCTGGAGCGCTGGTACCGCCACGCCAGCAAGCAGCAGCCCGAGCTGCTCAAGCTGACGCGCGAGGAGTTGATGCGGCACGAAGCCGCCGGCATCACCACCTCCGCCTTTCCGAAGGTGGTGCGGCTGGGCGGCGTGGACTGCGCCGCCAGCTACCTGCACGACCCCGGCGACGCCAAGGACGGCGTGACCGTGACCGTGCCCATTTATGCGCTCAACCAGGTGAGCGACGAGCGCTGCGAATGGCTGGTGCCCGGCATGCTGAAGGACAAGGTGCTGGCGCTGGTGAAAAGCCTGCACCAGCGCCCCCGCTCGCGCCTGGTGCCGCTGCCCGACTATGCGGCCGAGTTCGTCGAGACCACGCCCTTTGCCCAGGGCGGCCTGGTGGAGGCGCTGCTGAAGGCGGTGCGCGACCGCACCCAGCTGGCGGTGCAGCGCAACGACTTCAAGCTGGAGACGCTGCCGCCGCACCTGTTCATGAACTTCCGCGTGGTGGACGAGCATGGCCGCCAGCTGGGCATGGGCCGCAACCTGGCCTCGCTGAAGGCCGAGCTGGGTGGCCAGGCGCGCTCGGCCTTCCAGGCCTTGGCGGGGTTGAAGCTGGCAGGCCAGGAAGCCGCTGGTGAAGTTGCGACTCAAGCCGGGCAGGGCGGCGGTGCGCCAGCGGCTGCGGGCCGTGGGCCTCAGCGCGTGGCTGGCCGTGGCGAGGCGCCCGCGACTGGCGCCCGCGGCGGCCGCGACGGCGCCGCCCCCGGCGATGCACGCGCGCCCGAAGCCGCCAAGCCCGCCGCCACCTACACCGCCTGGACCTTCGGCGAGCTGCCCGAGCTGATGGAAATCCGCAAGGCCGGCCAGACGCTGGTGGGCTTTCCGGCCTTGATCGACAAGCGCAGCCATGTCGAGATCGAGGTGTTCGACGAGCCGGACGTGGCAGCCGCCAAACACCGCGCCGGCCTGCGCCGGCTGGTGGCCCTGGCCATCAAGGACCCGCTGAAGTACCTGGAAAAGAACATCCCCGACCTGCGCCAGATGGCGGTGTGGTTCATGCCGCTGGGCACGCAGGAAGAGCTGCGCGACCAGATCATCGACGTGGCGCTGGACCGCGCCTTCCTGGCCGATCCGCTGCCCACCGATGCACGCGCCTTCCAGGCCCGGGTGGACGAAGGCCGGGCGCGGCTGAACCTGATCGCGCAGGAAGTGGCCCGCATGGCCGGCACCGTGCTGGCCGAGCATGCGGCCGCGCTGCGCAAGCTCAAGGACAGCCGGCCGCCCAAGGACGTGGCCGACGACATCACTGCCCAGCTGCAGCGCCTGGTGGGCAAGCGCTTTTTGCTGGACACGCCCTGGGCGGCACTGGCGCACCTGCCGCGCTACCTGAAGGCGGTGGTGCTGCGGCTGGACAAGCTGCGTGCCGACCCCGCCCGCGATGCCCAGCGCCTGGCCGAGCTGCGCCCGCTGGAGCAGCGCTGGCTGCGCCGCCTGGCCGAGCTCAAGGGCACCGCCGATGCGCGCCTGAGCGAATACCGCTGGCTGCTGGAAGAGCTGCGCGTGAGCCTGTTCGCGCAGGAGCTGCGCACGCCGCAGCCGGTGAGCGCCAAGCGCCTGGACAAGGCCTGGGCGCAGCTCAGCAGCTGAGTTTTGCCATTCATTTTCTATTCAACAGCCATTCATTTTCCATGCGCGGCGCAAGGCTTCAGGCGTAGCATGCGGGCATGGACGATGCCGCTGCCAACGCTGATGCCTTCGCGCTGCTGGCGCTGATCCGGCAGCTGGGCGTGGCCAGTTCGGCGCAGCTGCAGGCGGCCACCGGCCGCAGCCAGCCCACGCTGTCGCGGCTGCTGCGCGCACTGGCCGCGCAGGTGGTGGTGCTGGGCAGCGGGCGCAGCACCCGCTATGCGCTGCCGCAACCGCTGCTGGGCGCGCCGGCGGTGCAGCCGCTGCGCTGGGTGATGCCGGACGGCCGGCTGCATGACTGGGGCCGGCTCACCTTCCTGGCGGGCGATCGCGTGCATGTGCAGGCCGATGGGCTGGACAGCCTGACCCAGGGCAGCCTGCCCTGGTTCCTGGCCCCGCTGCGCGCGCAAGGCTTTCTGGGCCGGGTGCTGGCGCGGCAATGGGCGCAGCGCGGGCTGGACGCCAACCCCGACCGCTGGTCGCTGGAACAGGTGCTGGCCACT
>NZ_CAXFDV010000229.1:0-5205 GCF_964001545.1 uncultured Aquincola sp. | reverse complement strand
GGCATGCGGGCCCAGGGCTGGGGCCGCATCGTGCACGTCAGCGGGCTGGCGGCGCGGCAGGCGGGCAACACCGTGGGCAGCATCCGCAACGTGGCCGTGGCCGCGCTGGCCAAGAACATGGCCGACGAGTTGGGGCCGGACGGCATCCAGGTGACGGTGGTGCACCCTGGCCTCACGCGCACCGAGCGCACCGCGCCGTTGATCGAAGCCCGCGCCGCGCAGCGCGGCCTGACGCCGGCCGAGGTGGAGGCCGAGATGGCCGCCGGCAACAGCATCCGCCACCTGGTGGACGCCAGCGAAGTGGCCGACGTGGTGGCCTTCTTGTGCTCGCCACGCTCACGCGCGATCAACGGCGACGCCGTCGCCGTGGGCGGCGGGGCGCCGCGGGCGATCCACTACTGAAAGCCCGCCGGCGCGCCCCTCAGGCCCCGCCCGCCTCCTCCTCGCACTCACACGTCGGGCAGGGCACCGCCAGCGCAAAGGCCGCGTTGTCCGCCGCGTCGTAGCCGCTGAGGCGGCCATAACCGTCGGTGGCCATGGCGCTCACCTGCAGGTGCTCGGCATAAGCCGCGTTGCTGCAGGGGCCCAGCAGGCTGCCCACGGTGGGCGCCTTCTCGTAGCGGAAGCTGCCGGTATGCACATAGCCGTTGCTGCCCGGCGCCCCCGACTGGCCGCTGGTGCCGGCGCTGGGGATGTCGGGCCCCGGCCCGCGCGTGACGCTGAAGCTGTATTGCGCAAAGCCGTTGGCATGCCGTGCATCGAAGGCCAGGCCCACGGTGTCGCCAGCGTTGTTGTAGTGGTGAAAGCCGCACAACGGGTCGGGCGAGACGGTGCCGCCCACCGGCTGGATGTCGGCGCTGCACCGGTTGTTGTCCACCCGCACCACCATCCGGAAGCCCATCGTGGCACCGCCCACCAGCACCCGGTGCTCGACCGGCGCGGCCGAGGTGGTGACGGTGCCGGTGCCGAACGGCGCGTCCTGGTCGGTGATGCGCAGGTCGATGCCTTGTGCCGTCCAGTTCACCAGCGCGCCGGTGTGGTCGAACAACTCCAGCTTCAGCTCGTAGCGGCCGGCGGCCAGGTCATCCGTCCAGGGCGGTGCGGTGGGCGCGCCGGCCAGCGCATGGGTGTCGAAGTAGGCGGTGGCCAGGTCCACATGCTCGTCCAGCACCACCCATTCGGTGCCGGCCGGCGGCGCCACCGGGCGGATGCGGAAGAGGTTGGGCACCGGCGCCGCATCCACGCCCGCGGTGGGCATCGGGCCCATGCGTTCCGACGGGAAGCTGGTGCCCAGCTTGTAGTGGCGGTACACGTCGCGCGCCATCACCTGCCAGCTGCCCAGCGGCACCGAGCCGGCGTCCACCGTGGCGGCCACGCCATCAGGCCCGCTCAAGCGGCGGTACGACCAGCGGTAGTACGGAATGCCCGCGCCGATCAGCGCCGAGCGGCTGAAGTCCACCCGCGGCTCCAGGCTGCCGCCCAGCGGCGCGTTGCCGTTGTCCAGGCCCTGCATCGGGCCGGCGGCCTGCTGCACTTCACGCACGGCCAGGTTGGCGCCGATGCCCAGCACCACCACCTGGCGGCCGGGCAGGTCGGGCTCTTCTTCGCAGCCGGGCACACGCGGGTCGGCCACCGGCAGCGTCACCAGCGTGCCGCAGTGGTAGTCCCACAGCGTGTGGCAGGCGATGCGCGGGCGGTACACCGTCTCCCAGCCGCTGCCGAAGTCGTACTCCACCCAGAAATACAGATCGGGCTGGTCGCCATGGCAGTTGTGGAACAGCAGGGTCTCGAAGCGGCCCTGGTCGTCGGTGATCAGCGTGGCCACCTCGTCGCAGCGCAGCCAGCGGGCCCAGTAGGGCCAGCCGCACAGCCAGGGCCAGATCAGCGTGGCCTGGCTGGCCAGCGCCTGTCGCAGCACCGGGACCGAGCGGCTGCGCAGGCTGGCCTGCAGCGCCAGCGGCAGCTCCAGGCTCTCCTTCGGCGGCAGCGGCTGCGGGTTCAGCGCCACTGCCTGGCCGATGGCGCCGTTGCGGAACAGCGGGCGCGGGCCGAAGGGCTCCGGCCCCGGGTCGGGCTGCGGCAGAGGTGGCTCGCGCAGTTGCTTCAGCAGGTCGTCGCGCAGGCGGTACAGCTCACGCTCGGGCAGGCGCTGGATCAGCCAGGGCAGGCGGTCCACCTCGCACACATGCACCCGGGCGCCGCAGATGGCGCGGTGGTCCAGCTGCCGTTCGACCCGGCCACGCACCCAGCAGAAGCAGAAGGGCCACAGGTCCAGCACCTGGCCGGGGATCTCGATCAGCGGCGCCCGCTGCGCGCCATGGGGCAGCACCGGCTCATAAGCGCCCAGGCGCTGCAGCTGCGCCGGGGTGGGTGGGGTCTGCAGCAGCCGTTCGTCCAGCGGCGCGACGAACAGCCGCGCAGGGCCGCGGCCCAGGTCCTTGGCGGTCAGCTGCAGCCGGCCGTCCTTCACCTCGGCACGGGCGGCCAGCTGGCCGCTGCCGTCGAACAGCCAGGCGCCCAGGGGCAGGCGGAAGTCGGGGCGCTGGCGGGTGCTGACCTGCCAGCCGTCGTTGCGGCCCGCGGGGGCGGGGGGGAAGCGCTGTTCCATGGTTCATCTCCTTGGCGCAGGGCCGGGCCCTGCGTGAAGACAACCCTAGGCGCCGGCCGCGCAGGCGCCAGCCTTCTTAAGGGGCGGGTCCACACCCCTGCGGGGGAAGGGGTCCCTAACTTGTCTAGGCAGGTGCGGGCACCTTGGGCAGGCCAGAATGGCGGATGTCTTCGTCTCCCCGCTCGTCGTCTCCCCGCTTCTTCCGCCTGGCCCTGGTGCTGGGCCTGCTGTCGGCCATCGGGCCGTTCGCCATCGACATGTACCTGCCCGCGCTGCCGGCCATCGGCGCCAGCCTGGGCGCCGGCATCGGGGCGGTGCAGGCCAGCCTGACGGTGTTTTTCGTCGCGCTGGCCGCGGGGCAGATGGTGTTCGGCACACTGTCCGACCGCTTCGGCCGCAAGCCGCCGCTGTATGCCGGGCTGGCGCTGTTCGCATTGGCCAGCGTGGGCTGCGCACTGGCCACCGACATCCACACCCTGGTGGCGCTGCGCTTCGTGCAGGGCCTGGGGGCGGCGGCCGGCATGGCCATTCCGCGGGCGGTGGTGCGCGACCTGCACACCGGCACCGACGCGGCGCGGCTGATGTCGCTGCTGATGCTGGTGTTCAGCGTGTCGCCCATCCTGGCGCCGCTGGCCGGCAGCCTGGCCATTGCGCTGGCCGGCTGGCGCAGCGTGTTCTGGGCGGTGGCGGTGGCCGCGCTGGCGGGCATGGCCTTGATGGCCACCTCGCTGGCCGAAACCCGGCTGCCGGCCGAGCGCCGGGCCGCCGCGCAAGGCAACGCCGCCGCGGTGTACGGCGCGCTGCTGCGCGACCGCCACTACCTGGGCCTGGTGTTCACCGGCGGCTTTGCGATGGCGGGCTTCTTCGTGTACCTGGCCAATTCCTCGTTCGTGATGATCGACCACTACGGCCTGGCGCCGGCCACCTACAGCGTGGCCTTCGGCGTCAATGCGGCGGCGTTCTTCGGGGCTTCACAGCTCAACGGCCCGCTGGGTGAACGCTTCGGCCTGGCGCCCTTGGCGCGCGGTGCGGCCACCGCCTGCGCGGCGGTGATGGGCGCGATGCTGCTGTACTACGCCACCGGCGGCGACCGGCTGGTGGTGCTGCTGGTGCTGTACTTCATCGCCAGCGGCTTGATGGGGCTGGTGATTCCCACCACCTCGGTGCTGGCGCTGGAAGAACATGGCGCCCATGCCGGCGCGGCCTCGGCCCTGCTGGGCACGCTGCAGATGGCGACCGGCACGCTGATGATGGCGGTGGTGGGCCTGTTCACCGACGGCCGGCCGCTGCCCATGGTGGCCGGCATGGCCGCCGGTGCCTGGATCGCCGCGGCGCTGGCCTGGGGCAGCCTGCCGCGGGGCCGGGGGCAGGCGCCTGCGGCGGCCCAGGCCGGCGACGGCCGCGGCCGACAATCCGGGGCATGACCGCCGCGCCCGCCCCCACCACGCCTGCACCCACGCCCCCCGCACCCTCGCCCGCCGACACCCTGGCCCGCCTGCGCGCCGGCCAGCTGCAAGGCGCCACCCGGCTCGACCTGCGCGGCTGCGGCCTGACCGAGCTGCCGCCTGAAGTGCTGTCGCTGGCCGACACGCTGGAGGTGCTGGACCTGTCGAACAACGCGCTGGCCACGCTGCCCGAGGGCCTGGCCACGCTGAGCCGGCTGCACACGCTGTTCGCGTCGGGCAACGGCTTCGAGGTGCTGCCGCCGGTGCTGGGCCGGCTGCCGCGGCTGGACACGATGGGCTTCAAGGCCAACCGCATCACCCACGTGCCGGCGCAGTCGCTGGCGCCCACGCTGCGCTGGTTGATCCTCACCGACAACCAGGTGGCCGAGCTGCCGCCCACGCTGGCCGATTGCGCGCCGATGCAAAAGCTGATGCTGGCCGGCAACCGGCTGCAGCGCCTGCCCGAAGGCCTGGGCCGGCTGCAGCGGCTGGAGCTGCTGCGCCTGGCGGCCAACCAGTTCGAGCAACTGCATCACGCCCTGCCCGACGAGTTGCTGGCGCTGCCGCGGCTGGCCTGGCTGGCGCATGCGGGCAACCCTTTCAGCGCCGCGCGCGAGCAGGCAGCCCAGTCGCAGGCTCAGGCGCCCGCCATCGCCTGGTCGGCGCTGCAGCTGCAGGCCTTGCTGGGCGAAGGTGCATCCGGCCACATCCATGCCGCCCGCTGGCAGCCGGCCGAAGGGCCGCCGCAGGACGTGGCGGTCAAGCTGTTCAAGGGCGCGATGACCAGCGACGGCCTGCCCCAGTGCGAGATGGCCGCCACGCTGGCGGCCGGCCGGCATCCGGCGCTGGTGGGCCTGCTGGGCGTGCTGCAGGGCCACCCGCAGGGCACGCAAGGCCTGGTGATGCGCCGGCTGCCGCCGCAGTGGGCGGCACTGGCCGGGCCGCCCAGCATGGCCAGCTGCAGCCGCGACGTGTATGCGCCCGGCCTGCGGCTGCCTGCAGCCCATGCCCAGGCCATCGCACAGGCGGCCGCGGCGGCGCTGGCCCACTTGCACGACAAGGGCCTGAGCCATGGCGACCTGTATGCGCACAACCTGCTGGTCGACGGGCAGGGCGGGGCGCTGCTCAGCGACTTCGGCGCGGCTTCCTTCC
>NZ_CAXFDV010000228.1:0-7494 GCF_964001545.1 uncultured Aquincola sp. | reverse complement strand
GTTCATGGTGTCTCCAAGGTTGCGCCCGGTGGTCCGGGTCTGCGGGGGTGTCAGAGCAGCGACGTGACGGCCCGTGCCGCCGCGATCTCGCCCTGGGTGAAGGCCTCGTGGTGGGCTTCCACCCGCGACAGGTCGTACAGGTAGTTGACCATCATGCCGAAGGACTGCTTGAGCCCCGGCTTGGACAGGTTGCCCATGGGGTTGAGCCGCTCCAGCCGCGCGCCGTTGTCCAGGTGGAAGCGCGCCACCGGGTCGCCGCTCGGGTGGGGCGTCTGGTGCACCAGGTAGAAGGCGCACAGCCGCTGCAGCGCGCGCTGCGCCTCGGCCGGCAGCGCCTGCAGCGCGGGTGCGCTGGCCAGCTTCGACCAGTCGCCGCCGCAGGCATCTTTGAGCTGCGCGCGGGCTTCCAAAGCACGTTCGGCCACCGGCTTTTTCACGCCAGGCAGCGCCGCCCAGTCCCCGTCCTTGGCCAGCCAGCTGGCAAAGCCGGGAATGGGCGACAGCGTGCAGAACGTGCGCAGCTGCGGCACCTCGCGCTTGAGTTCGTCGGCCACCCGCTTGATGAGGAAGTTGCCCAGCGACACGCCCTTGAGCCCCGGCTGGCAGTTGCTGATGGAATAGAACGTGGCCACCTTGTAGGTGTCGGGGTCGGCCGATGGGCTGGTCTTGTCGATCAACGGCGCCACCGCGGCCGGCATGTCGGGCACCAGCGCCACCTCCACGAAGATCAGCGGCTCGTCGGGCAGCTGAGGATGGAAGAACGCAAAGCAGCGGCGGTCGGGCAGCAGCCGGCGGCGCAGGTCGTCCCAGCCGTCGATCTGGTGCACCGCCTCATGGCGGATCAGCTTTTCCAGCAGCTGCGCGGGCGAGTTCCAGTCCACCTTGCGCATTTCCAGGAAGCCGGGGTTGAACCAGCTGGACAGCAGGTGCAGCAGGTCGGCTTCCAGCGCCTTCAGGCCGGGCTGTTTGGGCAGGCGGTCGAGCAACGCGCGCCGCATGCGCACCACCGCCTCGGTGCCGCCGGGCGTGCGGTTGATGCGGCGCAGCAGCTCCTGGCGCGGCGGCTCGGCGCGTTCGGTCAGGCGGATCAGGTTGTCGGCGGTGGGCTTTTCGGCATAGGCCAGTGCGCTGTCCAGCACCGCCTGCGGGTCGGGGCTGAACTCGCTGGCCAGCTTGTCGAAGAAGCTGGCCTGCTGCTCGGCCGGCAGGCTGTCGAAGCGGGCCACCAGCGTGCGGGCGATGGCCACGCTGTTGGCTTCGCCGCGCTCGGACAGCAGGCGCCGGCAGTCGGTCATCAGGCTGCGCAGCGCGTAATCGCCACCCATGCGGCGGGCGGCACTCTTGAGTTCATCGAGCATGGACGTCACTCTCTTCGGCGGGTGTGGCGGATCGGGCTTCGCGCTGGCGCAGCGCCTTCAGCGCCTGCAGCTGCGCCATCAGGTGGTCGTGCATCAGCCGCTCGGCACGTGGGGCGTCGCGCGCGATCAGCGCCTGCAGCAGCGCCCGGTGCTCGGCGATCGAGGCTTCCATGCGGCCGGGCCAGGCCAGCTGGCGGCCGCGCAGCAGGCGGATGAAGCGGCGCAGGTCGCCGGTGGTGCGGTCCAGCCAGCGGTTGGCGGCCAGCGCCTGCACCCGGCTGTGGAACACGTGGTTGTGGCGGTAGTAGCCGTCGGTGTCGCCGCGGGCGGCGCAGTCTTCCAGCTTGTCGTGCAGGCCTTGCAGGTCGGCCACGTCGGCATCGGTGGCCTTGCGCGCGGCTTCATAGGCGCAGCGGCCTTCCAGCAGCGCCATCACCGGAAACAGGTCGGCGGCGTCGTCTTCCGACAGCTCGGCCACCTGGCAGCCGCGACGCGGCACCAGCGTCACCAAACCCTCGGCGGCCAGCACCTTCAGCGCCTCGCGCAGCGGCGTGCGGCTGATGTGCCACTGCTCCACCAGCGCCATCTCATCGATCCACTCGCCGGGCTGCAGTTGCCGCTCGAAAACCATGGTGCGCAGGCGGGCGGCCACTTCCTCGTGCAAGGAGGTGGGGCGCAGCGGCTCGGTCAGGTCCATGGCTGCAATCTAGAACTCAAAATTCATAATTACAAGCACGGGTGTTCCCTGGGGGTGGTCGCGTGGTGCCTCCGCGGAGCGGGCGGTCCGGCGGTCCGACGGCGCCGCGGCCCAGCGGCGTGGTCGCTGGGGTCAGGGCGTGGCGGCCGGGCAGCCCGGCGCCTGCGGCAGCCAGCGGCCCAGCTCCTGCCGCAGCGCATCCAGCAGCAGCGGCTTGGTCAGGTAGCCGTCCATGCCGGCGGCCATCGCGCGCTGGCGGTCGCTTTCCAGCGCATGGGCGGTCAGCGCCACGATCGGAAAGTGGCGCAACTGGCCGGCCTGCTGCAGGGCGCGCAGCCGGCGGGTGGCTTCCAGGCCGTCCATCACCGGCATCTGCAGGTCCATCAGCACCAGCGCGGGGGCCTGGCGGGCGCAGGCGTCGAGCGCCTGCGCGCCGTCGTCGGCCGTCTGCGAGACCACGCCCAGCGCCTGCAGAAAGCCTTCGCCGATCATGCGGTTGACCGGGTTGTCTTCCACCAGCAGCACATGGCTGCCGGGGGCGGACAGCGCAGGCGCCGGCTCCGGCGGCGTGCCGAAGGGGGCAGCGGCCTCAGCCACCACCGGTGCCGGCCGCGGCGCCGGGCGCAGCAGCGCATCCAGCGCACGCGGCGTCAGCGGCCGCTGGGCCGAGGTGATGTGCAGCGCCTGCGCCGCCTGTTCGATGTCGGCGCGGTGCCAGTCGGGCCGCAGCAGCATCGACAGGTGCGCCTCGGGCAGCGCCTGCCGCAGCGCCTGCAGGTCGGCTGGGCTGCTCAGCGCCCATTGCGAGATCAGCACCGCCACCGGCCGCTCGTCCGCCGGCAGCTGCAGCGCGCGCTCGGCGGCCTCGGCCAGGCTGGTCGGTTGCTGCACCTCGCGGGCGCGGCGCAGCAGCTGCTGCAGCATCCAGGTCACCCGGCCGGGGTCGGTGGCCACCATCCAGACCGGGCCGTCGGGCGGGGGCGGCTCCGGGTCCAGCGGCCCTTCGGTGCGCAGGGTCAGCGTCAGCGTGAACACCGAGCCTGCACCCGGCTGGCTGCGCAGCGTGATGTCGCCGCCCAGGCCCACGGCCAGCGCGCGGGCGGTGGCCAGGCCCAGGCCGGTGCCGCCATGCCGGCGCGACAGGCTGGCATCGCCCTGCACGAAGGCGTCGAACACCTGCGCCTGCTGCTCGGGCGCGATGCCGGGGCCGGTGTCTTCCACCTGCATGCGCATGCGGCACGTGCCGTCGCCCAGCTCCACCACTTCGGTGATCACGCCCACGTGGCCTTCTTCGGTGAACTTCAGCGCATTGCCCAGCAGGTTCACCAGGATGTGGCGCAGCCGCGCCGGGTCGCCGCGCACGCGGGTGCGCCGGCCCAGCCAGTCGAAGTGCACCGCCACCTGGCGGCCGCGGGCCAGCGGCATCAGGCTGCGGGTGGTCACGGCCAGCAGCTCGGGCAGGTCGATGGCTTCGTCGGCGGGCGGGTGGCCGCCCTGCGCGCGCGAGAAGTCCAGCACCTCGTCCACCACCTGCAGCAGCGACCGGCCCGACTGCAGCGCCACTTCCAGGTGCCTGCGCTGGGTGGGCGAGCTGGCGATCTGCAGCGCCAGCTCGGTCAGGCCCAGCACGCCGTTGAGCGGGGTGCGGATCTCGTGGCTCATGTGCGCCACGAACAGCGACTTGGCGGCCGTGGCGCGCTCGGCCGCGTCGCGCGCCTGCTGGGCCTCGGCCAGGGCCGCTTCCAGGCTGGCGGTGCGCTGGGCCACCAGGCGCTCCAGCTCGGCGCGGTCGCGCTCCAGCGCCTGGCGGGCGCGCACCTGCTCGTCAACGTCGATCAGCACGCCGGTCACCCGCACCCGGCCGTCGGCCTGCACATGCGGCGTGGCCATCTGGTGAAACCAGCGGTAGTCGCCCGACTTGCAGCGCATGCGGTACTGCACGTCCAGGTCGGCCAGCTGGTCGCGGGCCTGGCGGGCGGTGTCTTCGTAACGCACGCGGTCGTCGGGGTGCAGCAGCTGCAGCAGGGCGCTGCGGGTGGAAGGCATCTCGCCGGGCTCATAGCCCAGCGCCTCCCACACACGGTCGGCCACCACCATGCGGTCTTCGTCCAGCATGCGCTCGAACAGGGCGTGCGAGGTGGCCAGCATCGCGCGGCCGTAGCGCTCGCTCATGCGCTGCAGCGCCTGGCGCGATTCGCGCGCGGCATGCACGTCGGTCAAGGAGCCGGCCAGCAGCGTGCGCCGGCCATCGGGCCCGGGCCACATGCGGCCGCGGCTGCGCACCCAGCGCCAGCAGTCGCTGCTGTCGCGCAGGCGCACCTCGATCTCGAAGGGCGCGCCGTCGCGGGTGGACTGGTCGGCCGCGGCTTCGAACACCGGCACGTCGTCGGGGTGCAGGTGCTCGGCCAGGCGGCCGGCGCCATCGGGCAGTTGCTCGGGCGTCAGGCCCAGCATGCGGCGCAGGCTGTCGGAATACCAGGCCGCCTCGGTACGCAGGTCGTATTCGAAGAAGCCGTCCATCGCGCTGGCCAGCGCGCGGTCCAGGCGCGCCGACAAGCCGGCCGCATCGTCGGGGGGCGGGGGTGGCACACGAGGCGGAGGCGTACTGCTGGGGGCCATCGAGACTTCTGCCAATGCCACGGCGCGCGTGGAATGGGCGGATGGTAGACCTTGCATTGAATTTGCGGCAACGGCCTCGATGTGCAGGCCTGACGGCTGCTGCACAGCGCATGCCCTTGACCCGGTCGCGGTTGGGGGGCCACTCCTAGAATCTTCCGCCCCGGACCGCTCCGGGCGCACTACAGAAGGACTCCATGACCTCCGGTGTCATCCGCATCCGCGGCGCTCGCCAGCACAACCTCAAGAACCTCGATCTCGACCTGCGCACCGGCGACATGACGGTGGTCACGGGCCCCAGCGGCTCGGGCAAGAGCAGCCTGGTGTTCGACACGCTGTACGCCGAAGGCCAGCGCCGTTACGTCGAAACCTTCAGCGCCTATGCGCGCCAGTTTCTCGACCGCATGGACCGCCCGGCGGTCGACCGGGTGGACGGCGTGCCGCCGGCCATCGCCATCGACCAGACCAACCCGGTGCGCACCTCGCGCTCCACGGTCGGCACGATGACCGAGCTGAACGACCACCTGAAGCTGCTGTTCGCGCGGGCCACCCAGCTGTTCGACCGCGAGACGGCGCTGCCGGTGCGCCATGACACACCCGCCAGCCTGCAGGCCGAGCTGCTGGCACGCGCCGCCGCGGCGGGCGACCCGCGGCTGGTGCTCACCTTTCCGGTGGAGCTGCCGGGCGACACCAGCCCCGAGCAAGTGGAGCAGTGGCTGGCGGCCAGTGGCTTCACCCGGGTGCAGGCCGAGCGTGTCATTGAAGCGCGGCCGAGCGGCGCCGGGCCGTCCCAAGCCGCGAGAGCCCCCTCGGGGGGTAGCGCCGGGGCGGCAGCCCCAAGCTTGGGGGCTCGAAAGCAGCTGGATGTGGTGGCCGACCGCTTCCGCGCCAGCACGGCTGAACCTGTGCGCGTGGCCGAGGCCATCGAGCTGTCGCTCAAGCGCGGCAGCGGGCGCCTGAACGTGTATGCGCTGAAGGACGACGGCGAGCCCGACATCTGGCGCTGGTCCACCGGCCTGCACTGCCCCGAGAGCGACATCCGCTATGCCGACCCCACGCCGGCGCTGTTCTCGTTCAACTCCGCCTTCGGCGCCTGCGAGGCCTGCCGCGGCTTTGGCCGCGTCATCGGCGTGGACATGGGGCTGGTGATCCCGGACGAGCGCAAGACCCTGCGCAACGGCGCCATCAAGCCGATGCAGACGCCCGCCTGGAAGGAGTGCCAGGACGACCTGATGAAGTACGCCGGCGACGCCGGCATTCCGCGCGACACCGCCTGGAACCAGCTCACCCAGGCCCAGCGCGACTGGGTGATCAACGGCTCGCCGCACTGGAACGGCAACTGGAACAAGCAGTGGTACGGCGTGCACCGCTTCTTCGAATACCTGGAGAGCAAGGCCTACAAGATGCACATCCGGGTGCTCTTGTCCAAGTACCGCAGCTACACCGAATGCCCCACCTGCGCCGGCGCGCGGCTCAAGCTCGAGCCGCTGCTGTGGCGCATCGGCAGCAAGGCCCAGGCCGATGCGGTGCTGCCGCCCGAGCAGCGCTTCATGCCGCGCGGCGTGAAATGGAGCCGCGAGCAGCTGGAAGCCTTGCCCGGCCTGTGCCTGCACGACCTGATGCAGCTCAGCATCGACCGCCTGCGCCGCTTCTTCGACAGCCTGCAACAGGACCCGCGGGTGCTGGGCAGCGCGCAGGACACGGCGCTGCAGCTGATCCATGAAGAGATCGGCACCCGCCTGAAGTACCTGTGCGACGTGGGCATCGGCTACCTCACGCTCGACCGGCAGAGCCGCACGCTGTCGGGCGGCGAGGTGCAGCGCATCAACCTCACCACCGCGCTGGGCACCTCGCTGGTCAACACCATGTTCGTGCTCGATGAGCCCAGCATCGGGCTGCACCCGCGCGACATGAACCGCATCGTGCAGGCCATGCACCGGCTGCGTGATGCCGGCAACACGCTGGTGGTGGTGGAGCACGACCCGGCGGTGATGCTGGCCGCCGACCGCCTGATCGACATGGGCCCCGGCCCTGGCGAGCGGGGCGGCCAGATCGTGTTCGACGGCGACCCCGACACCATCAAGAAGGCCGACACGCTGACCGGCGCCTACCTGGGCGGCCGCAAGCATGTGGGCTCGGGCTTCACCCGGCTGGTGGACGAGGCCACGCCCAAGCTCATCCTCGAAGGCGTGCGCGAGCACAACCTCAAGAACGTGTCGGTGAGCTTTCCGCTGCAGCGCATGGTGGTGGTCACCGGCGTGTCGGGTTCGGGCAAGAGCACGCTGATGCAGGACGTGCTGTACCCCGCGCTGGCCCGCCACTTCGGCCAGCCCACGGAAAGCCCTGGCCAGCACGACCGGCTGCTGGGCGCCGACTGGCTGACCGATGCGGTGTTCGTCGACCAGAGCCCCATCGGCAAGACCGCGCGTTCCAACCCCGCGAGCTACGTCGGCGCCTGGGACGCGATCCGCGAGATCTTCGCCACCGCGCCGATCTCGCGCCAGCGCGGCTACACCGCGAGCAAGTTCAGCTTCAACTCGGGCGACGGCCGCTGCCCCACCTGCGGCGGCTCGGGCTTCGAGCACGTCGAGATGCAGTTCCTCTCCGACGTCTACCTGCGCTGCCCCGACTGCGACGGCAAGCGCTATCGGCCCGAGATCCTCGAGGTGCGCATCGAGCGCCATGGCAGGAGCTACAACGTGGCCGACATCCTCGAGCTGACCGTGGCCGAGGCCGCGGCGCTGTTCGATGCCGACCGCGACGTTCTGCGCGTCTTGCAGCCGATCTCGGACGTGGGCCTCGACTACGTCAAGCTGGGCCAGC
>NZ_CAXFDV010000227.1:0-7582 GCF_964001545.1 uncultured Aquincola sp. | reverse complement strand
GCCTCCTGCTTGGCACGCAGGGCCTCGGCCGGCAGCGGCAGCTGGCGCAGGAGCTGCCAGGGCACGCGCGCATCGCCGGGCCGGGCCCAGTGCCA
Source organism: uncultured Aquincola sp. (assembly GCF_964001545.1). Taxonomy (NCBI): domain Bacteria; kingdom Pseudomonadati; phylum Pseudomonadota; class Betaproteobacteria; order Burkholderiales; family Sphaerotilaceae; genus Aquincola; species uncultured Aquincola sp. Next base: position 7,487 of record NZ_CAXFDV010000227.1, on the reverse strand, counting down.
GGTCCACACCGGCACCTCCAGCAGCTGCGCGCCGGTGGCTGCGCAGGCGGCGGCGCAGGCGCGGCCGGTGGCGTCGTGGTCGGGGTGGCCGTCGTGCCGCCAGGGCGTGATGGCCAGATCGCCGGGCCGCAGCAGGCGCGTGAGCGCATCGGTCAGACGCGCCTGCTGGGCCGTCACGCCGCCATCGTGCAAGCCCAGCGGATGGATGGCTGCGGCGGCCACGCCCAGGCGGGCCAGGCCCAGCCGGCGCTCCGTGCGCCGCCGGTCGGCCAGCCGATGCGGCAAGGTGGTGTCGCCGGCAGGCAGGCCGGCTTCGCCATCGGTCACGCCCACCACCAGCAGCGTGCGGCCGGCCGCGGCCCATTGCCACAACAGGCCGCCGACGGCCAGCAGCTCGTCATCGGGGTGCGGCGCCACCACCACCGCCCGCCGGTGCGCGGGCAGCAGTTGCATCGCATCGATCACCGGCGCGGCCTGCAGCAGCGGGCAGGCGGCCCATGCGGCCGCCGGCGTGCCCTGGCCGTGGATCAGCGGCTGCTCGGCTACAGCGCCCACCGGTCGGCCTCCTGCGGGGTGTCGATCAACCGCGCCAGGCTGGCCAGGTCGCGATCGGCATGGGTTTGCCGCAGGAACACCGGCAGGTCAGCCGCCAGGCGGGCGAAGTGCGGGTCGCGGCAATACGGGGTGGCGCCCAGCGTGCGGCCGGTGAGCACCAGCAGGCGCTGGGCAGCGGCATCGACCGCGCTGCGCACCTGCAGCGCCAGCGCCTGCGCGCTGTGCTGCGGATGGGCATCGACCCAGGCCGCTGCCTGCCGCACCAGAGCGGCCAGGGCCTGCAGTTCCACATCGGCCCGACCCAGTGCCACCTGGGTGAGCCAGCCGCGTTCGCCAGCCGCGGCGCCCGGGGCCGGTACCGCACGCTGCAAGGCCCGGCCCAGCGCCACGCAGCCGCCGTACCAGCAGGCCGCCACGCCGATGCCGCCCTGCCAGAAGCCCGGCCGCTGCAGGTAGTCACCCGCGTTGCCGCACAGGCGGGCGATGGCGCCGTCCAGCTGCACGTCCAGGCTCTGGCTGTCGGCCATGCCCACCGCGCACCAGGCGCCGGGCTGCACCTGCACCGCGGGCTGCTGCATGTCCACCAGCACCAGCCACGGACCTTCGCCTTCCGCCGCACCGGCATCGGCAGGCCAGGCCGTCAGCAGCCCATGGCTCACATGGGCCGCGCCCGAACACCAGCGCTTGGTGCCGGCCAGGCGCACCTCGCCGTCGGGCAGCCGCTGGAAGGTGACGCGGCCATCCGGCGGCTCGGCGGCCCACATGCCTAGACAACTTCCCGCGGGCGGCGCTGCGACTTGCAGTTCATGCAACACCGCCAGTGCATCGGTATGACCCTCGTACAGCTTGGCCAGCGCCAGGTCGTGGGCCGCCACGGCCGCCAGCGCCTGCCAGCGGGCCAGCGTGTGGCCACTGGCCGGCCAGGGCAGTGCGTCCAGCCGGGCAGCGATCAGCAGGCGCAGCTGCCGGGCCACGGATGGGGTGCCCGGCGCCTGCGTCGACAGCAGCGCTTCGATCGCGCGTGCCGGGGCCACCGCAGCGTCCTGGGCTCCTCGCAGGCCGCCCTGCACCGCCCGGCCGGGCGGCCGCGCGGGCAGGCCGGCGGCGGGCGGCGGGCTGGCAGAGTCAGGAAGCACGGAGGCGCTCATCAGGTCACGGCGGGCGCCGCTGTTGCAGGGGTGAGGGGATGGTCACCGCCAGGGCCCGGCCCGGCTTGTAGGACGCCGGCCCTTGTGCCGGTAGGTGCGCTGCGCGCGCGGGCGGCCCCACCGCGTTTGGCGGGTCCGCAGGCTTGGTGATTGCCGCTACAAGGCCATCCCCCTTGCGGGACCGCTTGCCCTCAACCCGCGCCATGCCCGTGCATGCCGCCACCCGGAGAACTTCCCCCATGGACAGCCCTCACCTGGCGCTATCGCGCCGAGAATTGCTGCTTGCCAGCGCCGCCTCGGTGGCCGCCAGCCAGGCTGCCGCCGCACCCGCCGGTGCCGCGGCCGATGCCGCGGACACCAGCGCGCCGCCCACCACTCGGGTCAGTTTCCAAGTCAACGGCAAGCCCCAGTCGCTGGAGCTGGACAACCGCACCACGCTGCTGGACGCGCTGCGTGAACACCTGCAGCTCACCGGCACCAAGAAGGGCTGCGACCACGGCCAGTGCGGTGCCTGCACGGTGATGGTCGATGGCCGGCGCATCAACAGCTGCCTGAGCCTGGCGGTGATGCATGAAGGCGCCGCCGTCACCACCATCGAAGGCCTGGGCCAGCCCGGCCAGCTGCACCCGATGCAGGCCGCCTTCGTCAAGCACGACGGCTACCAGTGCGGCTACTGCACGCCCGGGCAGATCTGCTCGGCCGTGGCCACGCTGGACGAGATCCAGCGCGGCATCCCCAGCCATGTGACGGGCGACATCACCGCCAAGCCGCTGCTCAGCGCCGAAGAGCTGCGCGAGCGCATGAGCGGCAACATCTGCCGCTGCGGCGCCTACAGCAACATCGTAGATGCGATGACCGAAGTGGCGGGGGTGCGCGCATGAAGGCCTTCAGCTACGAACGGGCCAAGTCGCCCGCCGAGGCCGCCGCTGCGGCCGCGCAGACGCCGGGCGCCCGCTTCATCGCCGGCGGCACCAACCTGCTGGACCTGATGAAGCTGCAGATCGAGACGCCGCGGCACCTGATCGACGTCAACGGCCTGGGGCTGGACAAGATCGAGCCCAGCGGTGGCGGCGGCCTGCGCATCGGCGCGCTGGTGCGCAACACCGACCTGGCGGCCGACGAGCGTGTGCGCCGCGACTACGGCGTGCTGTCGCGGGCGCTGGTGTCGGGTGCCTCGGGCCAGTTGCGCAACAAGGCCACCACGGCCGGCAACCTGCTGCAGCGCACCCGCTGCCCCTACTTCTACGACACGCAGCAGCCCTGCAACAAGCGCCAGCCGGGCAGCGGCTGCTCGGCCATCGGCGGCTACTCGCGCCAGCTGGCCATCGTGGGCACCAGCACCTCCTGCATCGCCACCCACCCCAGCGACATGGCGGTGGCCATGCGGGTGCTGGACGCCACGGTGGAAACCGTGCGCGGCGACGGCCGCCGCCGCACCATCCCCATCGCCGACTTCCACCGGCTGCCGGGCGACACCCCGCAGCACGACACCACGCTGGAAGCCGGCGAGCTGATCACCGCGGTGACGCTGCCGCCACCGGTAGGTGGCAAGCACCTCTACCGCAAGGTGCGCGACCGCGCCTCCTACGCCTTTGCGCTGGTGTCGGTGGCCGCGGTGCTGCAGCCCGATGGCCGCGGCCGCGTGGCCGTGGGCGGCGTGGCCCACAAGCCCTGGCGCATGGAAGCGGCCGAGCCGCAGCTGCCGCAAGGTGCCAAGGCTTTTACCGCCCAGCTGCTGGCCGATGCCCGTACCGATGAACACAACGCCTTCAAGCGGCCGCTGGTGGAGCGCACGCTCGCCGCGGTGATGGCCGAAGCGAGGACCTGAGATGAAATTCGACCAACCCGCCACCACCAACCCGATCGACCGCATGAAGGTCATCGGCCAGCCCGTGGACCGCATCGACGGGCCCTTGAAGACCACCGGCACCGCGCGCTATGCCTATGAGCGGCACGACGTGGCCCGCAACGCCGCTTACGGCCACGTGGTGGGCGCGGCCATCTCCAAGGGCCGCATCGTGTCCATGGACCTGCGCGCGGCGCGTGCTGCACCGGGTGTGCTGGCCATCGTCACCGCCCGCAATGCCGGCAAGCTGGGCAAGGGCAAGATGAACACCGCCAAGCTGCTGGCCGGCCCGCAGGTGGACCACCACCACCAGGCCGTGGCCGTGGTGGTAGCCCGCAGCTTCGAGCAGGCCCGCGCCGCGGCCGAGCTGGTGCAGGTGCGCTATGAAGCCGCCAAGGGCCGGTTCGACCTGGCCGAGCAGCGCGACAGCGCGCCCATGGCCAAGCCCAACGAGAACAGCGGCCCCACCCACACCGCCGTGGGCGACTTCGCCGGCGCCTTTGCCAAGGCCCCGGTGCAGCTGGACACCACCTACACCACGCCCGACCAATCGCACGCGATGATGGAGCCGCATGCCACGCTGGCCGCCTGGGAGGGCGACAAGCTGACGGTGTGGACCAGCAACCAGATGATCGACTGGGGCGCCGGCGACCTGGCCCGCACGCTGAACATGAAGAAGGAGAACGTGCGGCTGATCTCGCCCTTCATCGGTGGCGGCTTCGGCGGCAAGCTGTTCCTGCGTGCCGACGCGCTGCTGGCGGCCCTCGGCGCCCGCGCGGCCGGCATGCCGGTGAAGGTGGCGCTGCAGCGCCCGCTGATCTTCAACAACACCACCCACCGGCCCGCCACCATCCAGCGCCTGCGCATCGGCTGCGAGAAGGATGGCCGCATCACCGCCATCGGCCACGAGAGCTGGTCGGGCGACCTGCCCGAGGGCCAGCCCGAGACCGCGGTCAACCAGACGCGCCTGCTGTACGCCGGTGCCCATCGCATGACCGCGATGCGGCTGGCGGTGCTGGACCTGCCCGAAGGCAATGCGATGCGTGCGCCGGGTGAAGCCCCCGGCCTGATGGCGCTGGAAATGGCCATCGACGAGATGGCCGAGCGCCTGGGCATGGACCCGGTGCAGTTCCGGGTGGTGAACGACACGCAGGTGGACCCGGAGAAGCCCTCGAGGCGCTTTTCGCAGCGCCAGCTGGTGCAGTGCCTGCGCACCGGGGCCGAGCGCTTCGGCTGGGCCCGGCGCAACCCGCAGCCCGGGCAGCAGCGTGAAGGCCGCTGGCTGATCGGCACCGGCGTGGCGGCGGCCTTTCGCAACAACCTGCTGCAGAAGTCGGGCGCGCGGGTGAAGCTGGAGCCGGGCGGCCGGGTGACGGTGGAAACCGACATGACCGACATCGGCACCGGCAGCTACACCATCATCGCCCAGACCGCGGCCGAGATGATGGGCGTGCCGCTGCAGCAGGTGCAGGTGCGGCTGGGCGATTCCAGCTACCCCACCTCGGCCGGCTCGGGCGGGCAATGGGGCGCCAACAACTCGACCTCGGGCGTGTACGCCGCCTGCGTGAAGCTGCGTGAGCAGGTGGCCCGCCAGCTGGGCATGGACCCGGCGCAGGCCGACTTTGCCGATGGCATGGTGAAGGCCGGTGGCCGCACAGTGCCGTTGGCCGAAGCCGCCGGCAGCGCCGGCCTGGTGGCCGAAGATTCGATCGAGTACGGCGACCTGGACAAGCAGTACCAGCAGTCCACCTTCGGTGCCCACTTCGTGGAGGTGGCGGTGGATGGGTACACCGGCGAGATCCGCGTGCGCCGCATGCTGGCGGTGTGCGCGGCCGGCCGCATCCTCAACCCCAAGTCGGCGCGCAGCCAGGTGATCGGCGCGATGACCATGGGCGTGGGCGCGGCGCTGATGGAAGAGCTGGCGCTGGACAAGCGCCGCGGCTACTTCGTCAACCACGACCTGGCGGGCTACGAGGTGCCGGTGCATGCCGACATCCCGCACCAGGAGGTGATCTTCCTGGACGAGACCGACCCGATCTCTTCGCCGATGAAGGCCAAGGGCGTGGGCGAGCTGGGCTTGTGCGGCGTGGCGGCGGCCATCGCCAATGCGGTGCACCACGCCACCGGCGTGCGCGTGCGCGACTACCCGGTGACGCTGGACAAGCTGCTGGACCGGCTGCCGCCGGTGGCGTAACAGCACGCCCACGCGGCGATTGTCAAGCTGGCGGTACAGCGGCCGATAACGGTCGCAGTACCGCCCTTTTTCTTGAAGTCGTCGCCCATGAAGCTCCGTACCCGAATCCTCTGGCTATGTGCCGCGGCCCTTTGCGGCGTGCTGGTGTTGATCGGGCTCTCGCTCCATGGGCTGCGTCAGACCATGCTGGACGAGCGCACCGCCCAGCTCAACAACCTGGTGGTGCTGGCCCAGGCCGGCGTGGCCAAGATCCATGAGCAGGAGCAGGCCGGCAAGCTCACGCGAGAAGCCGCCCAGGCCCAGGCCGTGGCCATGCTGGGCAGCCTGCGCAAGGAAGAGCGCTACTTCTTCGTGCGCGGCTACAGCAACGACGTGAACTACGTGCACCCCAACCCCAAGCGCATCGGCGTGGTCGATCCCAAGGGCGGCAAGGAAGCCGGTGAACGCTACCGCGCCGCGATGCAGGGCAAGCCCATCGGCAACGTGGTGGCCCCCGGCACGCGCCCCGGCCGCGAAGACAAGGTGGACAAGCTCTATGCCGTGGTGCACTTCCAGCCCTGGGACTGGATCATCGGCACCGGCGACTACATCGACGACATCGACACCGCCTACTGGCGCGCCGCCGGCCTGATGCTGGGCGTGGGCGGCGTGCTGATGGCCGTGGTGGGTGTGATGGGCTGGACCATGTCGCGCCGCATCTACCGCGACCTGGGCGGCGAGCCCGACTATGCCGCGCAGGTGGTGCGCCGCATCGGCGCCGGCGACCTGGGCGTGCAGGTGCAGCTGCAGCCCGGCGACACGCACAGCCTGCTGGCCGCGATGAGCCAGATGCAGCAGGGCCTGGCCGGCACCGTGGGCAGCATCCGCCACGCGACCGACACCATCGCCACCGCCTCCGGCGAGATTGCCGCCGGCAACCTCGACCTGTCGGCCCGCACCGAGGCCCAGGCCAGCGCGCTGGAGCAGACCGCCGCGTCGATGGAGCAGATCACCGCCACCGTCAAGCAGAACGCCGCCAACGCCCGCCAGGCCAATGAGCTGGCACTGGCCGCTTCGCAGGTCGCGGCCCGCGGCGGCGCCGTGGTGGGCGAGGTGGTGCAGACCATGAGCGCCATCAGCGACAGCTCGCGCAAGATCTCCGACATCATCGGCACCATCGACGGCATTGCCTTCCAGACCAACATCCTGGCGCTGAATGCGGCCGTGGAAGCCGCGCGGGCCGGCGAACAGGGCCGCGGCTTTGCGGTGGTGGCCGGCGAGGTGCGCACCCTGGCCCAGCGCAGCGCCGAGGCGGCCAAGCAGATCAAGGTGCTGATCGGCAGCTCGGTGGACATGGTGGAAGCGGGCACCCGGCTGGTGGGCCAGGCCGGCGCCACCATCCAGGAAGTGGTGGGCAGCGTGGAACGCGTGACCACCGTGGTGGCCGAGATCACCACCGCCTCGCAGGAGCAGACCGCCGGCATCGAGCAGGTGAACCAGGCCATCGCCCAGATGGACCAGGCCACCCAGCAGAACGCCGCGCTGGTGGAAGAGGCCTCGGCCGCCGCGCTGTCGCTGAAGGAACAGTCGGGCGCCTTGGTCAACGCCGTCGCCACCTTCGGCTGACATGTCTGCCCCCAGGCTCGCTGCGCTCGCCACCCCCCGGGGGGCTCTCAGCCCCTTGGGGCGGCCCGGCGGGGCTGATGTCTGCCCCCAGGCTCGCTGCGCTCGCCACCCCCCGGGGGGGGCTCTCAGCCCCTTGGGG
>NZ_CAXFDV010000226.1:0-9555 GCF_964001545.1 uncultured Aquincola sp. | reverse complement strand
TTGCTGGCCGGCAAGGGCGGGCTCAACCTCACGCACAGCGAGCCGATCGAGCCCTTCACCCAGCGCTACGGCGCGCGGGCGGCGGAGGTGGCGCCGTGGCTGGCAGCCTTCAGCCCGCAGGCGATGCGCGACTGGGCGGCGGCCTTGGGCGTCGAGACCTTCGTCGGCAGCTCGGGCCGGGTGTTTCCCAGCGACATGAAAGCGGCGCCGCTGCTGCGCGCCTGGCTGCACCGGCTGAAGGCCGCGGGCGTGCGCTTTCACCAGCGGCACCGCTGGCTGGGCTGGACCGAAGACGGCGCTGCGCTGCGCATCCAGGGCCCGGCCGGCGAGTTCAGCCTGCAGCCGCGCTGCACCGTGCTGGCGCTGGGTGGTGCCAGCTGGCCGCAGCTGGGCTCCGACGGCCGCTGGGTGCCGCTGCTGCAGGCCCAGGGCGTGGACGTGGCGCCGCTGCAGCCGGCCAATTGCGGCTTCGAGGTGGCGCGGCCCGATGGCCAGCGCGGCTGGAGCGAGCACCTGCGCAGCCGCTTTGCCGGCGCGCCCATCAAGCCGGCGGCGCTCAAGTTCACGGCGCATGACGGCGGCAGCTTCGAGCGTGCCGGCGAGTTCGTGCTCAGCGACTACGGCGTGGAAGGCAGCCTGGTGTATGCCGTCTCGGCCCTGCTGCGCGACACGCTGGCCGCGGAGGGCGCGGCCACGCTGCACATCGACCTGCTGCCCACCTTCGATGCTGCGCGCGTGCTGGACGAAGTGCGCCGCCCCCGCGGCACCCGCAGCCTGGCCACGCACCTGAAGAGCCGACTGGGCCTGGCGGGCGCCAAGGTGTCGTTGCTGCATGAGCTGCTGCCGCGTGCGCAGCTGGACGATGCGGCCGCGCTGGCCACGGCCTTGAAGGCGCTGCCGCTGACGCTGGTGGCGCCGCGGCCGGTGGCCGAGGCCATCAGCACCGCCGGTGGTGTGCGGCTGGAGGCGCTGGACGAGCAACTGATGCTGCGCCAGCGGCCCGGCGTGTTCGTGGCCGGCGAGATGCTGGACTGGGAAGCGCCCACCGGCGGCTACCTGCTGCAGGCCAGCATGGCCAGCGGGCTGCAGGCCGGCCGTGCGGCGGCAGCCTGGCGTTGAGCGGCGCTTTGCGGCCCACAAGCCGCGTTCACAACGCGTGCGTCACCAGCTTGAAGTCCGGGTCTTCCGGGTAGGGCTTCACCTCGAAGCCCAGCCCGCGCATCAGCTTGAGCATGCCGGGGTTGTTGGTCAGCACCAGGCCGTCGATCTCCGACAGGCCCTTTTCGCGCGCCACGTCCATGATGCATTCCATCAGGCGTGAGCCGATGCCCTTGCCGGCATAAGCATCGGCCACCACCAGCGAGAACTCGCAGCTCGACTGGTCGGGGTTGGTGACGTAGCGCGAGACGCCGATGATGCGTTCGGTCTCGACGATGCTGCCGTCGGTGGCGGCGGCGCGCTGCTTGTGCACCGCCACCAGCGCCATCTCGCGGTCGTAGTCGATCAGCGTGAAGCGCGCCAGCATCGGCGGCGGCAGCTGCGTCATCGAGCTGACGAAGCGGAAGTAGCGGCTCTCCGGCGACAGGCTTTGCACCAGCGCCTGCAGCATCTGCGCGTCGTTGGGGTGGATGGGCCGCACGGTGTATTCGCCGCCGCCGCGCATCGGCCACACCTGCTCGTAGCGGGCCGGGTAGGGCAGGATGGCCAGGTGGTTGTAGGGGCTGGCGCCGCTGCCCATGCCCGCGCCCATGCTCACGCTCAATGAAGCACTGTCCACGATGATGCGCGCGTCCACCGCCACCGCACCCGACTCGTCGACGATGATGGGGTTGATGTCCATCTGCCGCAGCTGCGGCAGCTCGCACACCATCTCCGAGACCCGCAGCAGCACCCGCTCCAGTGCGTCCATGTCCACCGGGCTGGCGCCGCGCCATTCCACCAGCGTCTCGGCCACGCGTGAGCGTTCGATCAGCCGCCGCGCCAGGAACTGGTTGAGCGGCGGCAGCTCCATCGCGCGGTCGCGGATCAGCTCGATCATCGTGCCGCCGGCACCGAACATGATCACCGGGCCGAAGGGCTCGTCGGTCACCAGGCCGATGCAGATCTCGCGGCCACGCTGCGCGCGCGCCATCTTCTGCACCGTCACGCCGTTGATGCGGGCGCCCGGCTGCAGCCGCGCCACCCGTTCCACCATGTCGTTGTAGGTGTCGCGCACCCCGGCGCCGTTGAGGATGTTCAGCGCCACGCCCTGCACGTCGCTCTTGTGCGTGATGTCGGGCGAGTCGATCTTCAGCGCCACCGGAAAGCCCAGCTGCGTGGCGATCATCATCGCCTCGTTGGCATTGCGGGCCAGGATGGTGTTGGTCACCGGGATGTGGAAGGCCGACAGCAGCGTCTTGGACTCCATCTCGGTCAGCACCTTGCGGCGCTCGGCCAGCACGCTTTCGATCACCAGGCGCGCGCCTTCGATGTCGGGCTTGGCCAGCGTGGACAAAGGCGGCGGCGTCTGCTGCAGCAGCAGCTGGTTCTGGTAGAACGAGGCGATGTTGCCGAAGGCGCCCACCGCCGCCTCGGGCGTGCGGAAGTTGGGGATGGCCGCTTCGTTGAGCTGCTGGCGTGCCGTGCTCACCGAGGCGTCGCCCATCCAGCAGGCCAGCAGCGGCTTGTTCAGCGTGGGCTTGATGGCCACCAGCGCCGCGGCCACCGCGGCCGAATCGCCGCCCGCCTTGGTGGAATAGATCGCCAACAGCCCGTCGATCTGCCGGTCGCGCGAAGCGGCTTCGATGGCGGCGCGGTAGTGCTCGGCGGTGGCGTCTTCCGAGAGGTCGATCAGGTCGGCCAGCGAAGCCTGCGGCGGCAGCTGCGGCTGCAGCGCGGCCACCGACTCGGCCGACAGCCGGCCCATCTGCAAAAAGATCTCGTTGACCCAGTCGGCCGCCAGCACGCCCGGCCCGCCGCCGTTGGTGATGATGGCCAGCCGCTTGCCCACCGGCCGGTAGCGCGAAGCCAGGCACTTGGCGGCCGAGAACAGCTCGACGAAGGAACGCACCCGCACCGCGCCGGCGCGGCGCAGCGCGGCATCGAACACGTCGTCGGCGCCGACGATGGTGCCGCTGTGGGTGTGGGCGGCCTCGTTGCCTGCCGGCTTGCGGCCGGCCTTGAGCACCACCACCGGCTTGGCATTGGCGGCCGAGCGCAGCGCACTCATGAAGCGGCGCGCGTTCGAGATGCCTTCCAGGTACACGATGATGCTGTGGGTGTGCTGGTCGCTGGCCAGGAAGTCCAGCACCTGGGCGATGTCCACCGCGGTGTTCGGCCCCAGCGACACCACGGTGGAAAAGCCCACCGCGTTGTTGCGCGCCCAGTCCAGCATCGACGAGGTGAGCGCACCGGACTGCGACACCAGCGCCAGCGAGCCGTTGCGCGCCAGCGGTCCCAGCGCGCTGGCATTGAGCTGCAGCCGCGGCCGTTGCAGCCCCAGGCCGTTGGGGCCCAGCAGCTGCACGCCTTCGCGCCGCGCGATGCGCTTGAGCTCGGCGGCCAGCCGCTCGTCCACGCCGGCCGAGACGACCAGCGCCGCCCGGCAGCCGATGCGCCCGGCCACCTCCAGCGCGGCGGTCAGGTCCTGGTGGGGCAGGGCGATGATGGCCAGGTCGGCCCGCGTCTGCGCCAGGTCGGCCAGCGTGCCGCTGGTGTGGATGTCCAGGAAGGCGAGGGTGCCGGCAAAGCGCTGGGCGCGCAGCGCCTCGCGCAGCGTGCGCGCCTGCGGCGTGAGCGTGTCGGGCGCGTCGGCATCGCCGGCCAGCACCACGATGGATTCAGGGGCGAGAAGGGGCGAGAGGTAGTGCTTGTCCATGGGTGCTGTCGGGCTTCGGTCAGTCGGCGCCGATCAGCACTTTGACATGGGCGGCCACGCTGCGCGCCAGCGGGCTCAGCACATAGCCCCCTTCCAGGCACGAGACGATGCGCCCGCCGCAGTGGCGCCCGGCCACCGCCATCAGCTGGCGCGTCACCCATTCGTAGTCGGCTTCCACCAGGCCCAGGTTGCCCATGTCGTCCTCGCGGTGCGCGTCGAAGCCGGCCGAAACGTAGATCAGCTGCGGCCGGAAGGCCTCCAGCGCGGGCAGCCACTGGCCGTTCACCGCGGCCCGGAAGGCCTCGCTGCCCGATCGGCTGGGCAGGCCCACGTTCACCATGTTCGGGCCGGTGGCCTGGTCGCCATTGAAGGGGTAGAGGCCGCGCTCGAAGATGGAGCACATCAGCACCCGCTCGTCGCCGCGGAAGATGTCTTCGCTGCCGTTGCCGTGGTGCACGTCGAAGTCGATCAGCGCCACCCGCTGCAGGCCGTGCACGTCCAGCGCATGGCGGATGCCCACCGCCACGTTGTTGAAGAAGCAAAAGCCCATGGCCGCCGCCCGCTCGGCATGGTGGCCGGGCGGCCGCACGCAGCAGAACGCGGTGGGCGCTTCGCCGCCCAGCACCAGGTCGGTGGCCTGCACCGCGGCCCCGGCCGCCCGCAGCGCCGCCTGCACGGTATGCGGGCACATGGCGGTGTCGGGGTCGACCTGCCGATGCCCCTCGGCCGGTGCGCTGGCCAGCAGCTCCTGCACGTACATGGCCGAGTGGGCGCGCGCCAGCTGCTGCGGCGTGGCCAGCGGCGCGTCGTAGGGATTCATGTAGTCCAGCAGGCCCTTGACCAGCAGCAGGTCGTGGATGGCGCCCAGGCGTTCGGGGCACTCGGGGTGCTGCGGGGCCATCTCATGGCGGGCGCAGTCGGCGTGGGTGATGAAGGCGGCTAACACGGCATGGCTCCTCGACCGGCCCCCGGCTCGGTCGGCCGGGTGGGTGCAGCCAGTCTAGAAGTGCCAAGCCTGCGGTTTGCTGACGTGGCGCAAGTCATGGCGCATTGAGGCAAGCCCCCAAGTCTGGGGCGCCCTGTGCAGTAAGTCGCACTTTGCGCTTCAGAAACATGCGGGATCAGCCGATGCCATCTGACAGACATGCTGGTCGCGCACATTTCCTGCGTAGGTGCCGGTGTCGAACGCCACCGCCCCCAAGGAGACCCCGATGTCCTGGCTTGCCCTGCTTCATTCGCCCGAAACGCCCGGTGTCGACGCCCCTGCGCCGATGCAGCCTGCCGCCGGCAGCCGGCTCGAACGCCACATCTCGACCGGCGTCGCGGTGCTGGCCATGCTGGCGGGCATCGCCGTGGCGCTGCACTGAACCCTTTCACGCCGGGACGGCGCTGCCGGCCGCCCCGTCCTGCGGTGGCACACTTCGGGCCCTTTCCCGTGGTTTCCCGTGCCTGCCTTGGACAAGATCCTGTTGCAAATCGCCGCCGAACTGCAGGTTCGCCCGGCGCAAGTCAAAGCCGCCGTCGATCTGCTGGACGGCGGTGCCACCGTCCCCTTCATCGCCCGCTACCGCAAGGAAGCCACTGACGGCCTGGACGACACCCAGCTGCGTGATCTGGAAGCGCGCCTGGGCTACCTGCGCGAGCTGGAAGACCGCCGCGCCGCGGTGCTCAAGAGCATCGAGGAGCAGGGCAAGCTGACGCCCGAGCTGCGCGCCGCCATCGAGGCCGCGCCGACCAAGCAGGAACTGGAAGACCTGTACCTGCCCTTCAAGCCCAAGCGCCGCACCAAGGGCATGATCGCCCGCGAAGCCGGCCTCGAGCCGCTGGCCGACAAGCTGTTTGCCGACCCTTCGCTGGACCCGATGGCCGAAGCCGCGGCCTTCCTCAATGCCGATGCCGGCTTTGCCGATGCCTTCGCGGTGCTGGACGGCGTGCGCGACATCCTCTCCGAGCGCTGGGCCGAAGACGCCACCCTGGTGGGCCCGCTGCGCGAATGGCTGTGGGAAGAGGGCCTCTTCACCTCGCGCCTGCTCGACGGCAAGGACGAGCAGAACGCCGACGTCGCCAAGTTCCGCGACTACTTCGACTATTCGGAGCCCATCCGCAGCGTGCCTTCGCACCGGGCGCTGGCGGTGTTCCGCGGCCGCACGCAAGAGCTGCTGGAAGCCAAGCTCAAGCTCGATGAGGTGCTGCAACCCGGCCAGCCCAGCCTGGCCGAAGGCCGCATCGCCCGCCACCTGGGCTGGAGCCATGCCAAGCGGCCGTCGGACGACCTGATCCGCAAATCCATCGGCTGGACCTGGAAGGTCAAGCTCAGCCTCAGCATCGAGCGCGACCTGTTCGCCCGCCTGCGCGAAAACGCCGAGGCCACCGCCATCAAGGTGTTTGCCGAGAACCTGCGCGACCTGCTGCTGGCCGCACCGGCCGGCAAGCGCGTGGTGATGGGCCTGGACCCGGGCATCCGCACCGGCGTCAAGGTGGCGGTGGTGAGCGACACCGGCAAGGTGCTGGATACCTCCACCGTCTACCCGCACGAGCCGCGGCGCGACTGGGAAGGCTCGCTGCACACGCTGGGCCGCCTGGTGGCGCAGCACGGCGTCAACCTGATCGCCATCGGCAACGGCACCGCCAGCCGCGAGACCGACAAGCTGGCCGCCGACCTGATCAAGCGCGTGCAGTCCCTGGCGCCCGACGTGCAGCTCACCAAGGTGGTGGTGAGCGAGGCGGGGGCCTCGGTGTACTCGGCCAGCGAATTCGCCAGCAAGGAGCTGCCCGACCTGGACGTGAGCCTGCGCGGCGCCGTCTCCATCGCCCGCCGGTTGCAGGACCCGCTGGCCGAGCTGGTGAAGATCGACCCCAAGAGCATCGGCGTCGGCCAGTACCAGCACGACGTCAACCAGAGCGAGCTGGCCCGCACGCTGGACGCGGTGGTGGAAGACTGCGTGAACTCGGTGGGCGTGGACCTGAACACCGCTTCGGCGCCGCTGCTGGCGCAGGTGTCGGGCCTGTCCAACGCGGTGGCGCAGAGCATCGTGCGCTGGCGCGATGCGCATGGCGCCTTCCGCAACCGCAAGCAGCTGATGGACGTGGCCGGCCTGGGCGCCAAGACCTTCGAGCAGGCCGCGGGCTTTCTGCGCATCCGCGATGGCGACAACCCGCTGGACCAGTCGGGCGTGCACCCCGAGACCTACCCGGTGGTCGAGAAGATCATCAGCAGCACCGGCCGGCCCATCCAGGAACTGGTGGGCAATGCCGACGTCATCCGCAAGCTCAAGCCCGAAGCCTTTGCCGACGAGCGCTTCGGCGCCATCACCGTCAAGGACATCCTGGCCGAGCTGGAAAAGCCCGGCCGCGACCCGCGCCCCGACTTCAAGGTGGCGCGCTTCAACGACGGCGTGGAAGACATCAAGGACCTGCAGCCCGGCATGACGCTGGAAGGCACCGTCAGCAACGTGGCCCAGTTCGGCGCCTTTGTCGACCTGGGCGTGCACCAGGACGGCCTGGTGCATGTGAGCCAGCTCAGCCACAAGTTCGTCAACGATGCGCGCGAGGTGGTCAAGACCGGCGACATCGTGAAGGTGAAGGTGCTGGAGGTGGACCTGGCGCGGGGCCGCATCTCGCTGACCATGAAGCTGGACAGCGCGGTGCCCGCCAAGGGCGGCGACGGCGGCGGCTACCGCCCGCCCAGCCGCGACCAGCGCGCCCCGCGCAGCCGTGCGCCCGAGCCGGCGGCCGGCGGCGCGATGGCCGCCGCCTTCGCCAAGCTGCAAGGCCGCAAGTGAGCAGCGACGCCCGGCCGCCGCGGCGTGTGGTGATGGTGGCGCACAGCCACATCCTGGGCGGCATGGAGCGGCGGGTGGTCTCCACCTCGGCCGCGCTGGCCGAACGCGGCCACCAGGTGGCCTTCGCCGGCCCGCTGGACGGCTGGATGGGCGAGCGCATGTAGGCCGACGGCCACACCTGCCTGCATGTGCCCATGCACGGCATGTACGACCCGCTCTCGGCCTGGAAGCTGGCGCGCTTTGCCCGCCGCTGGCGTGCCGACGTGCTGCACGGCCAGGCCCAGCGCGGCGGCCGCTATGCCGACTGGGCCAGCCGCTGGAGCGGCGTGCCGGCGGTGGCCAGCGCCAATTCCATGGTGTCGTGGCGCTGGTTCCGGCCGCAGATGCGGTTGCTGGCCGTCTCCCACGCGGTGCGCGACCATCTGGTGCAGCACGGCCTGCCGGCGCAGCAGGTGGAGGTGGTGTATTCGGCGGTGCCCGACATCGGCATGCAGCCGGCGCGCGAAGGCGCGCCCACGCCGGCCCAGCCGCTGCAGCTGCTGATGAATTCGCGCCTGGTGGACGTCAAGGCCCACGACGTGGCGGTGGATGCACTGAAGCTGCTGCCCGACACGCTACCGGTGCACCTGTCGATCACCGGCGCCACCGACACCGCCTGGGCCGCGCAGATCCGCGAGCAGGTGCAGCGTCTGAACCTGGGCGACCGCGTGACCTTCCTCGGCCAGCGCAAGGACATTCCCGAGCTGCTGGCCGCCTGCGACGTGGTGCTGGCGCCTTCGCGGCACGAGGCCCTGTCGCTCACGCTGATGGAAACCTGCGCCGCCGGCCGGCCATCCATCGCCACGCAGGTCGGCGGCAATGCCGAGATCATTGCCGAGGGGCTGAACGGGTTGCTCGTGCCGCCGGACAATGCGCAGGCGCTGGCCGATGCCATCGTGCGCGTGGGCGCCGACCCGGCACTGCGCCTGGCCATGGGCCGCGCGGCGCGGCAGGTGTTCGAGCAGCGCTTCACCGCCGACATCATGGTGCGGAACACGGTGGCCGCCTACGATGCGGCCGGCGACGCCCAGCGCTAGGCCGCGCCCCGACTCCGGCAACGCCTCGACATTCAGCAAGGAAGCCCCGATGCCCGGCATCTCCATCTTTATGTACCACCAGGTGGGCCGCTTCCCGCCGATGAAGGCCCACCGCGCCGGCTACTGCGACGTGGACAAGTTCCGCGCGCAGATGCGGGCGCTGAAGTGGCTGGGCGTGAAGGTGCTGTCGATGACCGACGCGCTGGCCGCGCTGCAGGGCCGCGCGCCCATGCCCGAGCGGGCGGCGGTGCTCACCTTCGACGACGGTTGCGAGAACTTCTACGAGCATGCGGTGCCGGTGCTGCAGGACTTCGGCTACCCCGCCATCTCGTACGCGGTGGCCGGCGCGGCCGGCAGCGGCGGCACCTGGCTGGCCGGCCACGGCCGCGGCACGCCGCCGCTGATGAGCTACGCCCGCCTGCGCGAGATCGCCGGCCTGGGCATCGAGGTGGGCAGCCATGCCTTCAGCCACATCCGCCTGGCCGAGCAGCCGGCCGACGTGCAGCGCGCCGAGATGCGCGACAGCCGCCAGCGCCTGCAGCAGGAGCTGGGGCGCGAGGTGCCGCATGTGTGCTACCCCTATGGCTCGCACAACCTCGACACGCTGCGTGCCGCCGCAGAGGCCGGCTACAGCAGCGGCGTCACCTGCCAGCGCGGCGCGGCCACGCCGGGCTTCGATCCGCTGGCGCTGCCGCGCAAGGCCATCTCGTACGGCGACAACGCGCTCGGCTTTCTGTGGAAGCTGTACCTGAAGGACACGCCGAAGGGCCAGGCGCTGGCCCGCCCCGGCCATGCGATGGCCACCGCCTGATACGTTTGGGGGGCGCAGGCCGCCCGCAGG
>NZ_CAXFDV010000225.1:0-9358 GCF_964001545.1 uncultured Aquincola sp. | reverse complement strand
TCGTCGACCAGCACCTGCCCGTCCGCCAGCCGCAGGTTGTAGAGGGCAAAGCGGGCCGGCGCGGTTTCAGGCGCATCGGGCGCCGGCCGCAGCCGCGCCAGCACCTCGTCGATGTCCAACCCGCCGCCCGGCAGACGCGCCAGGCGCAGCACCGGCTGCTCGATGGTCAGCGCCTCCAGCACCGGCGCCCGGCGCCACAGCGAGCTGGCGGCCAGATCGGCGTGCAGGCCGGCGACCTGCAGCTGGGGCGGCCCGCTGCCGTCACCCGGCCCGGCCACCCGCAGGTCGCGCACCGTGAGCGCCAGCGCCCAGGGCGAGAACCGCACCTCGCCCACCTGCACCTGCCGGCCCAGCAACGCAGACAAGCGCTGCGTGGCCTGCGACTGCAGCAAGGGCGGCACCGCCAGCCAGGCCAGCAGCCAGGCCGCGACGAGCACGATGACGCACCCGGCCAGCACGCGCAGCGCGCGGGCACGTCGTGGCTTTGTGGGTGGTTGTTGTTGTGTCTGCAATTCCCTCTCCCTTCAGCGCCCACCGGCTGCGGGGGCGGCATGCTGCCCGCGGCGCGCCCCGGGTGCAAGCCGACCGTGGGGGCGAAGTCACAGGCGAGAATGCCCGGCGTGAACCAACTCCTGAATGCCGCCGGTATTACGCACTGGAAACCTCTGCTCAGCATGCTGCTGATGCCGCCGGTGCCCTTCCTGTTGATGGCGCTGGTCGCCGCCGTCTTGCTGGTGCGCTCACGCAGCCGTCGCGCTCTGGTGGCCTTGTTCGCCGGCCTGCTGCTCACCTGGGGCAGCCTGACGGTGGCGATGGGCGAATGGCTGCACGCGCATGGCATGCCGGACATCCCGGCCTTCAGCCCCCGCCAGGTGGCCCAGCTGCGCGCCGACGTGCAGGCCGGTCGCAAGGTGGCCATCATCGCCCTGGGCGCGGGGCGCGAACGCCTGGCACCTGAATACAACCAGCCCAGCCTGAGGCCGCTGACGATGGAGCGGCTGCGTTATGCCATCTGGCTGTCGCGGCAGACGGGCGCGCCGCTGGGCTACACCGGCGGCATCGGCCACGGCGCGGTGCCGGGCCCCAGCGAGGCCGAGGTGGCCCGCCGCATCGCGCAAGAGGAGTTCGGCCTCACGCTGCGCTGGGCCGAAGACCGCTCACGCGACACGCGCGAGAACGGTCAGCTCACCGTGCCGCTGCTGCGCGCCGACGGCATCGAGCAGGTGGTGATCGTCACCCACGACCTGCACATGCCGCGCGCGCTGCGTGCCTTCCGCGAGGCCGCGGCGGCCCAAGGCACCCTGCTCGAGGTGGTGCCGGCGCCGGCCGGCATCAGCTCACTGTCGGACGACCGCTTCACGCGCTGGTTTCCGTCCGACGCGGGCCAGTTGCTGAACTGGTACTTCTGGCACGAGAAGCTGGGCTGGTGGGCGGGAGCCTGAGGCCCGCAGCAGCGCCCGAAAAAGTCGAAACCCCTTCAGCCTGACGGCCGAAGGGGTTGGGTGGCTGACGCCACCAGTGGAGCTCCGGAGGCATTGAGTCCGGGGCCCCGCCCGTGCAGAGACTGCTCGGTTCATGGTCACCTGCGTGGCAGGCATCCCTAACTTAGATGAGGCGCCGGCCGGCTTCAAGCCGGCAAACCTCATGGCACAGCGCGGGTCAATTGGCTTTTTTGTGCGCGGCCATCACCGTATCGAACAGGCCGTCCACCCGCGCCGTCACCTCGCGCGCCATCGTGATGGGCACGCCCCACTCGCGGCTGGTCTCGCCGGGCCACTTGTTGGTGGCGTCCAGGCCCATCTTGCCGCCCAGGCCGCTGGTGGGAGACGCGAAGTCGAGGTAGTCGATCGGTGTGCTGTCCACCAGCGTTGTGTCGCGCACCGGGTCCATCCGCGTGGTGATAGCCCACACCACTTCCTTCCAGTCGCGGATGTCCACATCGTCGTCGGTCACCACGATGAACTTGGTGTACATGAACTGCCGCAGAAAGCTCCACAGCCCGAACATCACCCGCTTGGCATGGCCCGGATAGCTCTTGCGGATGGAGATGATCGCCATCCGGTAGCTGCAGCCCTCGGGTGGCAGGTAGAAGTCGACGATTTCGGGAAACTGCTTCTGCAGGATGGGCACGAACACCTCGTTCAGCGCCACACCCAGGATGGCCGGCTCGTCGGGCGGTTTGCCGGTGTAGGTGGAGTGGTAGATCGGGTCGCGCCGGTGCGTGATGCGGTCGATGCGGAACACCGGGAACCAGTCCTGCTCGTTGTAGTAGCCGGTGTGGTCGCCGAAGGGGCCTTCCAGCGCATGCAGATAGCCGCCGCGCTCGGCCAGCGGCACACCGGCGTCGCTGGTGCCTTTGAAGCCAGCCGGCGCGGTGGGGATGTGCCCTTCCAGCACGAACTCGGCGGAGGCCGGCGCCTGCAGCATCAGGCCGACTTCGCCCACCCCGGTGTCCGCCAGCTCGGTGCGGCTGCCGCGCAGCAGGCCGGCAAACTGGTACTCCGAGAGGCTGTCGGGCACCGGCGTCACTGCGCCCAGCACCGTGGCGGGGTCGGCGCCCAGTGCGACCACCATCGGAAACGGCTGCCCCGGATTGGCCCGCGCAAAGTCGCGAAAATCCAACGCACCACCTCGGTGCGCCAGCCAGCGCATGATCACCTCGCGGCGTCCGATCACCTGCTGCCGGTAGATGCCCAAGTTCTGGCGGCGCCGGGGCTGTGCCACCGACTGCGGCCCCCGGGTCACCACCAGGCCCCAGGTGATCAGCGGACCGGCATCGCCAGGCCAGCACAGCTGCACCGGGAGCTTCCCAAGATCGACCTCGGCGCCCTCGATCGTGATTTCCTGGCAGGCCGCCCCCCTAACTCGAGTGGGTTTCATGTCCCACAGCGCCTTTGCCATTTGAAACAAACGGCCGGCATCCTTCAGGCCGTGCGGCGGCTCCGGTTCCTTCAAGCTGGCCAGCACGCGACCCACGTCGCGCAGCTCCGACAGGCTGTCGGCGCCCATCCCCATGGCCACCCGTCGCGGCGTTCCAAACAGGTTCGCCAGCACCGGAATGCGGTATTCCGCGGGATTTTCGAACAACAGCGCCGGACCTTCGGCCCGCAGCACACGGTCGGCCAGTGCCGTCATCTCGAGCTTGGGCGAGACCGGATCGCCGATGCGACGCAGCTCGCCGACGGCTTCCAACTGCTTCACAAAGTCACGGAGGTCACGGTACTTCATAACTGAAACGAATGATGAACAGAGCCATTATGGTTGACCGGTTATTTGAAGGCCTACAGAATTCGCCTTGCTGACCCGTTTAAGGGTTTACCCGTAGTCCCTGCCGAGGTACCTGGCAGGACTGGTCAATGACCGCCGAAGGGCGGGAGCCGTCACGAGTCCGGACTCGAAAGCGCGGCAAGTTATCACGGTTGCCTTTGCAGCCCTCGCAGCGCAGCAGCGCGCAGGACGCCGGCAACCGACGAAGGGACAAGATGAATTTGCTTCGCACTGTCCGCGCCGTGAGAACCTCTCTGGGCGTGTTCATCCGCGACGTCGGGCACGGGCTGCTGGAAGTCAGCCACAACACGCTGGCGCTGCTCGGCCTGGCCGTGGTGGCGGCGCTGGTGTTTGCCGGTGGCCGCGCCGATCTGCGCCATCAGGTGGAGCAGGCGGCGTTCGACTGGCTGCAGTCCCGGCACGAAGCGCGTGCCGAGTCCGACGGCAACCTGCTGGTCTCGCTGAGCGAGCCCGATGCCGTTGCGCGCGCCACCGCAGCCGACCCCAAGGGCCTGACGCGCCAGCAGGCGGCCGTGGCCCAGTGGCTGTCGCGCCGCTATCGCGTGGCGCCCGAGCCGGTGAGCCGCCTGGTGCAGGAAGCCTGGCACGTCGGCCAGCGCGCCGGCCTCGACCCGACACTGATCCTGGCCATCGTGGCCATCGAGTCCAGCTTCAACCCGTTCGCGCAAAGCGCGGTGGGCGCCCAGGGCCTGATGCAGGTGATGACCCGCGTGCACGACGACAAATACCAGGCCTTCGGCGGCATCCACGCCGCCTTCGACCCGGTGACCAACCTGCGCGTGGGTGTGCAGGTGCTCAAGGAATGCATCGCCCGCGCCGGCGGCCTGGAGGCCGGCCTGCGCTACTACGTGGGGGCTGCCAACATCACCGACGATGGCGGTTATGCCGGCAAGGTGCTGGCCGAGCAATCCAACCTGCAGCGCGTGGCCAACGGCAAGGGTGTGCCCATCAATGCCCCCATCACCCCGGCCGTGACCGCCACCCGCGAAACACCGGCTGCGCCTGCCGCGGCGCCCGACGCCAAGACGGGCGGCCCGGAGCAGGTGGCCCTGCTCAACTGACCCCTGGCGGGTGCAGGCAGGTGCCTGCGGATACACTCGCGTTCCGCGCGACTGGCGATAGGGCTGCAACAGCCCGAGGTGGATGACCACCGTGGAGCGCGGGCGGCCTGATGGCCGTGTCCGCCGTTCGCCTGGGCAGCCCTGCATCACTGCACCGCCATGTCGCGGCCGCAGCGTCGGGGTCTTCAACTCTGAAGAAGGACTGCCATGTTTGATCGGAACCAATCCACCATCGCCCACATCGACCCCGACCTGTGGGCCGCCATCCAGGCCGAGAACCGCCGCCAGGAAGATCACATCGAGCTGATCGCCTCGGAAAACTACACCTCGCCGGCCGTGATGGCCGCGCAAGGCAGCCAGCTGACCAACAAGTACGCCGAGGGCTACCCCGGCAAGCGCTACTACGGCGGCTGCGAGAACGTCGACGTGGTCGAGCAACTGGCCATCGACCGCGTCAAGCAACTGTTCGGCGCCGAGCATGCGAACGTGCAGCCCAACTCGGGCTCGCAGGCCAACCAGGCCGTGTTCTTCGGCCTGCTGCAGCCGGGCGACACCATCATGGGCATGAGCCTGGCCGAAGGCGGCCACCTGACCCACGGCATGCCGCTGAACATGAGCGGCAAGTGGTTCAAGGTGGTGAGCTATGGGCTGGACGCCAACGAAGCCATCGACTACGACGCGATGGAACGCCTGGCCCATGAGCACAAGCCCAAGCTGATCATCGCCGGTGCCTCGGCCTATGCGCTGCGCATCGATTTCGAACGCTTTGCCAAGGTGGCCAAGGCCGTCGGCGCCTATTTCATGGTGGACATGGCCCACTACGCCGGCCTGATCGCCGCGGGCGTGTACCCCAATCCGGTGCCGCATGCCGACGTGGTGACCTCCACCACCCACAAGAGCCTGCGAGGCCCGCGCGGCGGCATCATCCTGATGAAGGATGCGGTGGCCAAGCAGATCAACAGCGCGATCTTTCCCGGCATCCAGGGCGGCCCGCTGATGCACGTGATCGCCGGCAAGGCCGTGGCCTTCAAGGAAGCGCTGACGCCCGAGTTCAAGACCTACCAGCAACAGGTGGTGAAGAACGCCGCTGCGCTGGCTGAAACCCTGATCGAGCGCGGCCTGCGCATCGTCAGCGGCCGCACCGAGAGCCATGTGATGCTGGTGGACCTGCGCCCCAAGGGCCTGACCGGCAAGGAGGCGGAAGCCATCCTCGGCGCGGCGCACATGACCTGCAACAAGAACGGCATCCCGAACGATCCGCAAAAGCCGATGGTCACCAGCGGCATCCGGCTGGGCAGCCCGGCTTTCACCACCCGCGGCTTCCGCGAGGAGCAGGCCCGCCAGACCGGCCACCTGATTGCCGACGTGCTGGACCGGCCGAACGACGAAGCCGTGCTGCAGCAGGTGCGCGAGAAGGTCGCGGTGCTGACGCGCGAGTTCCCGGTCTACCGCTGACCGGCGCGGACCGGCGGTATGCGTTGCCCTTTCTGCAGCCACGGCGAAACGCAGGTCGTCGAGACCCGTGACTCGGACGAGGGTGACGTCATCCGCCGGCGGCGGCGCTGCCTGGGCTGCGAGAAGCGCTTCACCACCTACGAGCGCCCCGAGATCGCGATGCCGTCCATCGTCAAGAAGGGCGGCGCGCGGGTGGACTTCGACACCGCCAAGCTGCGCGGCTCCATGCTGCTGGCGCTGCGCAAGCGGCCGGTGAGCATGGAGCAGCTTGACGCCGCCATCGAGCGCATCGAGGAAGTGCTGCTGACCAGCGGCGCCAAGGAAATTCCTTCGAACCGGCTGGGCGAGCTGGTGATGCGAGAGCTCAAGAAGATCGACAAGGTGGCCTACGTTCGCTTTGCGTCGGTCTACCGCAGCTTTGAAGATGTCGATGAGTTCAGGCAGCTGATCCGGGACATTTGACCCCGCACGAACGAGGGCCCATCCCACCATGGAGGGATGCGGCGGACGGTTCACCGTCTCAATATCTGCACATCTGATAAAGGTGATGCAAATGACCCCTCGTTCCGTCTGTTTCCCCTCGCGCCGTCAACGCGGCGTTTCCTTGATCGAGACGACCTGCGTGGCCGTCATCCTCTCGGTGCTGCTTGGCCTGGCGCTGCCTTCGTTCCTGGCCAGCCTGCAACGCCACCGGGTGGAAGGCCTGATGAACCAGTTCAAGGCCGACCTGCGCTACGGCTATTCCGAAGCCATCGCGCGCGGTCACACGGTGCATGTCACCTTCGCTCGCACGACGGCCGGCAGTTGCTACGTGATTGCCGCAGCCAAGCCTTGCCCTTGCGACACCACAGGGCTGGCCGCCTGCACCGGCGGCTCCCAGCCTTTGCGGGTGGCCTGGCTGCCGGCCGATTCAGGCATCACGCTGGCCGCCAACGTGCGGCAGATCACCTTCGATGGCCGGCGTAACACCATCACCCCGGCGGCGTCGATCGACATCCGCTCGAACGGGCCTGCGGCCCTGCATGCCATCGTCAACATCGTCGGTCGGGCGCGCGTCTGCAGCCCAGGTGCGGCCATGGCTTCGTATCCCGCCTGCTGAGACCTGAGCCGGATGAACGGTCGGCGCCTGCCGACCGGCGGCAACTGCGCTGTGTGCATTCCTTCACGCCCGCCCAACATAATCATCACCATGGCGCCCTTGCCCCAACGACACGTGCGCGGCTTCACCTTGATCGAGATGCTGGTGGCGATCGTGATCGTCGCCATCCTCACGGCGATCGCGCTTCCCATCTTCACCGATGCGGTGCGGAAGGCGCGACGCGCCGATGCAGTGGCCTTGCTCACGGGCCTGCAGCAGGCCCAGGAACGGTTTCGCGCCAACAACCCGGGCTATGCCACCACCCTGGTGCAACTGGCCGGCACACCGGCCAGCACCACGCACTACCAGGCCTCGATCGACAGCGCCAGTGCCTCGGGCTACACCCTGACCGCCACCGCCAAGAGCGACTCGCCCCAGAACGACGACAGCGACTGCAAGCGGATGTCCTTGAGCATGACGCCGGGTGGCAACGTGGTCCAGTCTGGCGTGAACGATGGCGCCGCGCCCTGCTGGGTGCACTGACCCGATGCAGGCGCACCGTGCCGACCCGCAGTGTGGGCTCACCCTGGTGGAGCTGCTCGTCGCCGTGGCGATCATGGGCATCGTGTTGACCTTGGCCGTGCCCGCGTTCAACGACCTGATCGCGCGTGAGCGTCTGCGCGGCACGCATGCGCAACTGCTGGCCGACCTGAAGTACGCCCGGTCCGAAGCGGTGCAGCGCAACGAGGCCGTGCGCATCGACTTCCGCAGCTCGACGACGATGGTCTGTTACTCCATCTACGCGGTGGCATCCGGCGGCATGTGCAACTGCCTGCTGGGCAGCGAGCAGTGCCTGGCGGGTCCGTACGGCGCCTCATTGCCGCTGCTCAAGCTGGTGCAGTTGCCGCTGTCGCGCGGCGTGGCGCTGAGCACCAATGCGTCCTCGGTGACCGTGGACCCGACCAGGGCGGCCCACTCGCGCGCGTTGACGATCACGCTGACCAGCGCGCGTGGTTCGCAGCTGGTCACCACCGTCAGCGATCGGGGGCTCGTCAGCACCTGCTCGCCCGATGCGTCCATGTCCGGGGTTCCTGCATGCGTCACACCATGAACCGACGGCAGCGTGGCTTGTCGCTGGTCGAACTGATGGTCGGCGTCACCGTCGGCCTGTTCATCGTGGCCGCGGCGGCGATGATGACCACCAGCCAGCTGGGCGACAACCGCAGGCTGATGGTGGAGACGCAGGTGCAGCAGGAGCTGCGGGCCGCGATGGACCTGATCAACCGCGACGTGCGGCGTGCCAGCGGCTGGGACAACGCGGCCGCCAGTGTCTGGCGGCCCAACAACCTGATCGTGTCCAGCAACCCCAATGCCGACCTGCTGTCCGAAAGCAGCGGCACCTCGCTGCGCTACACGTACATCAACAGCGGCTCCGAAACGCCATCGGGTTTTCGATTGAACGAAGAAGCCTTGCAGATGCGCGTGGGCGACGCGTGGCAGACCGTCACCGACGTGCAGACGCTGCGCCTGATCGACCTGACGATGACCCTGCGCGAACAGAGTGTGAGCCTGGCAGGCTACTGCATGAACGGCTGCGCCGTCGGCAGTTGCCCCGCGCTGTTCGTTCGCACGGTGGACGTCAGCCTCACAGCGCAGGCCACCGCCGACCCCAGCGTGCAACGCCGCCTGATAAGCAACATCCGCCTGCCCAACGACAAGGTGACCGGGGCCTGCCTATGAACCGCCAGATGCCGCTGCATCGCCGGCTGCAGCAGCGCGGCGCGGCCACCCTGGTGGTGGTGATGGTGCTGTTTTTCCTGATGCTGCTGGTCTCTGCCTACGCCGGGCGAACGCTGATCTTCGAACAGCGGACCTCGGCCAACCAGTACCGCGCCGCACAGGCATACGAAGCCGCGGCCGGCGGCCTGGAGTGGGCCCTGGCCATGCTCAACAGCGGACAGCGGATCGACGAAGCCTGCGAGCCGACCACCAATCCGCTGGACAACACCTTCCGCGATCGCTACCTGTCGATGGAACTGGACACCGGCAAGGTGAACCCGACCACGCCCAGCAGCGGACTGTTCGCCGCCTGCGTGCATGGCGCTGAAGGCTGGCGCTGCCAATGCCCCATCGGCTCCTCGCCGACCCTCGGGACCAACACCGACGCGGGGGCTACGTTCATGCTGGAGATGCGTCCGCTGTCGGCCTTTGCACCCGCGGGGCCGATCGCGATCACTTCATGGGGCTGCTCCACCAGCAACGACTCGCGCTGCTTTCCGGGCGGCGCCATCAGCAGCGACGCCACCGCCACCCACACGATGCGCGTGGCCCTGGTGTCGGCCCTGCAGCAGCCGCCCACCGCCGCCCTGACCTCGCCAGGCGAGGTGGTCGTGCCCGCAGGCATGACGGTGGTGAACCAGGTGCCGGGCGGCAGTGCAGTGGCCATACGTTCCGGGGCCGACATCAGTGGGCCCGG
>NZ_CAXFDV010000224.1:0-3561 GCF_964001545.1 uncultured Aquincola sp. | reverse complement strand
TGCCTCGACGTTCCCCAGCCCGGCGCCACGCTGGCGCAATACGCCCCCCACATGGAAGCCGAAGTGCGCTTCGGCTGGGATCTGTACAAGAACGGCCTGATCCGCGACATCTACTTCCGCCAGGACCGCCCCGGCGTGGTCATCCTGGCTGAAGCCGACTCGGCCGAAGCCGCCCGCGCCCAGCTCGACGAATTTCCGCTGGCCAAGGCCGGGTTGATCGGCTGGGACGTCATCCCGATGGGCCCGATGACCAACTGGGAAATGCTGTTCGCCAAGCCGTAAGGCTTCAGCCGCCCGCTTTTCGCCACATGTCCTCAGGAGTTCCCATGCCCCGATCGGCCGCCGACATCCCTCCCGTGCTCTTCGTCGTCACCAGCGTGAACGTCAAGGGCGACACTGGCATTCCCACCGGCTTCAATCTGGCGGAAGTCACCCATCCGCTGGACAAGCTGCAGGCCGCGGGCATCGCGGTGGAGTTCGCTTCGCCGCAAGGCGGCGCCGCGCCGCCCGACGGCATGGAAGACTTCAACGATCCGGTGCTGGCGCGCTGGTGGGCGGACGAAGGCTTCCGCCATGCCATCGCCAACACCCGGCGGCTGGACGAGGTCGACCCCTCGCGCTATGGCGCCATCTTCTTTGCCGGTGGCCACGGCACGATGTGGGACTTTCCGGACAACGAAGCGGCGCAGCGCGCCATTCGCGAGATCGACGCGGCGGGCGGCATCGTCTCGGCGGTGTGCCATGGCCCCGCGGCGCTGGTCAATGCGCGCCGCGCCGACGGCAGCCTGCTGGTGGCCGGCAAGCGCCTGGCTGCCTTCACCGACGGCGAAGAGGAAGAGGTGCAGTCCACCCACGTCGTGCCCTTCCTGCTGGCGTCCACGCTGGTGGCCCGCGGTGCGCTGCACCAGAACACGCCCAACTGGAGCGACAACGTGGTGGTCGATGGCCGCCTGATCACCGGACAGAACCCGCAGTCCGCCGCCCACCTGGGCGAAGTGCTGCGGGACGCTTTGCTGGCGGGGGCATGATGGACTTGCTTCCTCCCATCGCCCTGGGCACCTGGTCCTGGGGCCAGGGCTTTGCCGGCGGTGACACGGTGTTCGGCCACCACCTGACCGAGCAGGACCTGCGGCCGGTGTTCAGCGCTGCGATGGCCGCCGGCCTGAACCTCTGGGACACGGCAGCGGCCTACGGCGCCGGCACTTCCGAATCGATGCTGGGCCGCTTCGTGCGTGATGAGGCGCGCAGCGAGGTGCTGCTGTCCACCAAGTTCACGCCGCAGCTCGCCAGCGCCGACGCAGCCAACCCGGTGGCCGAGATGCTGGCCGGCAGCTGCGAACGGCTGGGCACCGACCACATCGACCTGTACTGGATCCACAACCCCACGCAGCTGAACCACTGGACGCGGCACCTGGTGCCGCTGCTGCAGCAGGGCCGCATCCGGCGGGTGGGCGTGTCCAACCACAACCTGGCGCAGATCCGGCAGGTGAACCAGACGCTGGGCGAAGCGGGCTTCGCGCTCTCGGCGGTGCAGAACCACTACAGCCTGCTGTACCGCTCGTCCGAGCAGGCCGGCATCCTGGACCATTGCCGCGAGCAGGGCATCACCTTCTTCGCCTACATGGTGCTGGAGCAGGGCGCGCTGTCGGGCCGGTACGGCGTCGGCCGGCCCTTGCCCGAAGGCAGCGTCCGCGCCGCCACCTACAACCCGGTGCTGGCGCAACTGCAGCGGCTGACCGACACGATGCGCGAGATCGGCCAGCCGCACGGCGCCAGCGTGGCGCAGGTGGCCATGGCCTGGGCCATCGCCAAGGGCACCGTGCCCATCGTGGGCGTCACCCGGGTGGCCCAGGTGCAGGAGGCCGCCGCCGCCGGGCGGCTGCAGCTCACGCCCGGCGAGATGCAGGCCCTGGAAGCCCTGGCCGCGCAGGCCGGCGTCGACACCCGCGGCGCCTGGGAACGGCCGATGCACGGCTGAAGCCGGTCACGGCCCGGCCGCCTCGGCGTCGCGCTCCAGGTAGCGCCCGAGTTCCGCCAGCCCCCGCTGCGCTTCGGCCGCAAAGGCTTCGGCCAGCGGCTGCCAGGCGCTGCCTTCGCCCTGCTGCAGCGCCACCGCCTGCATCTCGCGCGCCAGCTCGCTGAGCTGGCGGGCGCCCACCGCGCCGGCCGACGAAATGGTGGCGTGGGCCAGCAGGCCCACGGTGGCCCAGTCGGTCTGGCGCAGCGCCTCCTGCAGCCGGGCGATGTCGCGCGCGCCCAGGTCCAGCACCTTGACCACCAGCCGCCGGTACAGCGCCTGGCTGCCGCCGCAGCGGCGCAGCCCGTCGGCCAGGTCCACGGCGGCGGCGCCGGGCTGCGCACCGGCGGGCGCTGCGCCGCCGTCGGCCTCAGGGCCGGCACGGCCGGCTGCGGCCCAGCGGTGCACCACCGCAAACAGCTCGGTCGGCTCCACCGGCTTGGTGATCACGTCGTTCATGCCCGCCTGCAGGCAGCGCTGGCGGTCGCGGGCCATGGCATAGGCCGTCATCGCCACGATGGGCAGCTGGGCGTGCAGCGGCTGCTGGCGGATGCGCCGGGTGACTTCGTAGCCGTCCATGCCGGGCATCTGCACGTCCATCAGCACCAGGTCGAAGGGCTGGGCCGCCAGCAGGTTCAGCGCCTGCTCGCCGTCGCTGGCGATGCTCACCTGCATGCCGGCGACGCCGCGCAGCAGCTCGCCGGCCACGATCTGGTTGAACTCGGTGTCGTCCACCAGCAGCGCCCGCAGGCCGCGCAGGCCGGGCGGTGCCTGCGCCGGCCGCTGGCGGTCTGCGGTGTGCCGCATGTCTGCCGGTGGCGCCAGCGCGGCCGTGCTGCAGGCCACCAACGAGATGGTGAAGAAGAACTCGCTGCCCTGGCCGGGCTGGCTGCGCACGCCGATGTGCCCGCCCATCAGCTGCACCAGCTGCCGACAGATGGCCAGGCCCAGGCCGGTGCCGCCATGGCGCCGGGTGGTGGAGGCGTCCAGCTGGTTGAAGGGCTTGAACAGCTGCGCGATCTGCGCCTGCGACAGGCCGGGGCCCTGGTCGCGCACCGCAAAGCGCAGCTGGCCGGGCCCCTCGCGCTGCACCGACAGCCGCACCGGCCGGCCCTGGCCGGTGAACTTGACCGCGTTGCCGCACAGGTTCACCAGCACCTGTTCCAGCCGCAGCGGATCGCCCACCAGGCAGGCCGGCACGTCGGGCGCCACGTCGAACAGCAGCGCCTGCTCCTTCTTGCGTGCCTGCACGCCGATCACGGCGGTCACCTGGTCCAGCACCTCCTGCAGCGTGAACGCCACCTGCTCGATGTCGAGCTTGCCGGCTTCGATCTTCGAGAAGTCGAGGATGTCGTTGAGGATGCCCAGCAGCCCGCGCGCGGCCTGCTGCACGTTCAGCAGGTGCTCGCGCGCCAGCGCCGGCAGCGGCTCGCGCAGCGCCAGGTCGGTCATGCCCAGCACCGCGTTCATCGGCGTGCGGATCTCATGGCTCATGTTGGCCAGGAAGTCGCTCTTGGCCTGGGTGGCGGCCTCGGCTGCGGCCC
>NZ_CAXFDV010000223.1:0-8725 GCF_964001545.1 uncultured Aquincola sp. | reverse complement strand
GGCCCGCAATGGCTCCAAAATGGCGCCATTGCGGAACCGAGGCAGCCATGAGCATCAACCTGTCCATCAAAGGGGTGCCCGACGCCTGGGCACAGCGCCTGCGCGAGCGTGCGGCGCGCCATCACCGTTCGCTGCAAGGCGAGCTGATGGCGCTGCTGGGCGCCGCCGTGGGCGACGACACACCGGCCCCGTCGGCCGGCGTGCCGGCTGCGGTCGCTCGGCCGCAAGCGGCGCCCGCCGTGGACTCGTTGACGCTGGATGAACTGGCCCTGCGCGCCCGCAGCCGCTTCAGTGGCCTGGCGGCGGACAGTGGCCGCTCGGCCGACATCGTGCGCGCGTTGCGCGACGAGGCCGATGGCCGCTGACCGCGCGCCGCGCACCCTGCTGGTGGCCGAGCCGGCGCCCGTGTACCACGCCCGCCCGCCCGCCGTGGTGGACGCCAGCCTGGTGTGTGCGCTGCTGTTCGGTGAACCTGAAGCCGAACAGGCCCGCGAGGCCGCACGCGGTTATGCGCTGCATGCACCCACCTTGATCGACTGGGAAGTGGCCAGCGTGGCCGCCACCAAGGTGCGCCGCGGCGTGCCGGCGGCTGCGGCGGGTGAGGCCCTGGACGACTTCGGCCGTCTGGCGCTGCAACGGGCCGAGGTGGACCTGCGCCTGGTGCTGGCGCTGGCCGGGCGCTATGCCTTGTCCGCTTATGACGCCGGCTACCTGGCCCTGGCCGCGGCGCTGCGCTGTCCGCTGCTCACCTTCGACCGCCAGCTGGGCGAGGCGGCGCAACGCCACCTGGCCACGCTGGACTGAGGGCCGCGATGCGCGCCGACCTGCTCCTCGTGCAACTGGGCCTGGCCCCCACCCGCTCGGCCGCGCAGCGGCTGATCGAGCGTGGCGCGGTGCAGGTGCCCGGCCCGCAAGGCGGGCGTGTGGTGCGCAAGGCCGGCGAAGACCTGGCACCGGGCAGCGTGTTGACGCTGACCGACGACGCCGAGCTGCGCTGGGTGTCGCGCGGCGGGCTCAAGCTGGAAGGCGCGCTGGCCCACACCGGGCTGGACGTGAGCGGCCGGCATTGTCTGGACGTGGGCCAAAGCACCGGCGGCTTCACCGACGTGCTGCTGGCACGCGGCGCGGCGCAGGTCACCGGCATCGACGTGGGCCATGGCCAGCTGCATCCGCGGCTGCGGCAAGACCCGCGGGTGCAGGCCATCGAAGGCGTGAACGCGCGGCACCTGGACGCGTCGCTCGGGCGCTTCAGCCTCATCGTCGGCGACCTGTCCTTCATCTCGCTGACGCTGGTGCTGCCCGCGCTGGCGCCGCTGCTGCAGGGCGACCTGCTGATGCTGGTCAAGCCGCAGTTCGAGCTGCAGCCCGAGCAGATCGGCAAGGGCGGGCTGGTCAAGAGCGCCGCTTCCTACCCGGTGGTGGAACAACGGCTGCGCGAGGCCTGCGCGGCCCAGGGCCTGCAGGTGGCCGACTACTTTCAAAGCCCGATCGCCGGTGGCGACGGCAATACCGAATTCTTCGTGCATGCACGAAGCACCTAGCGAGACACAGCCATGAACACCGTGCCGATCAGCTTCGAGTTCTTTCCGCCCAACACCCCGGTGGGCGACGAGAAGCTCAAGACCGTGGTGCAGGAGCTGGGCGCGCTGAAGCCCGAGTTCTTCAGCGTGACCTACGGCGCCGGCGGCGCCACCCGCGACAAGACGCTGGCCACCGTCAGCGCCATCGCCAAGGCCGGCTTCGAGGCCGCGCCGCACCTGTCCTGCGTGGGCTCCACGCGGCAGAACATCGCCGAGATCCTGGCCACCTACCGGGCGCAGAACATCCGCCGCATCGTGGCGCTGCGCGGCGACCTGCCCAGCGGCACCGCCACCGCGGGCGAGTTCCGCTATGCGTCGGAGCTGGTGCGCTTCATCCGCGAAACGCAGGGCGACGACTGGCAGATCGAGGTGGCGGCCTACCCCGAATATCACCCCGAGCAGCGTTACGCGGCGCGCGACCTGCAGCACTACGCCGACAAGGTGAAGGCCGGCGCCAATGCCGCCATCACGCAGTTCTTCTTCAACCCCGACGCCTACTTCCACTTCGTGGAGCAGACGCGCAAGCTGGGCGCCGAAGCGCCGGTGGTGCCGGGCATCATGCCCTTCCACAACTTCTCCCGCATCGCGCAGTTCGCGCAGCGCGACGGCATCGAGATTCCGCGCTGGGTGGCGATGAAGATGGAAGGCTTCATGGACGACGCCGCCTCCATCCGCGCCTTCGGCCTGGACGTGATCACCGCGCTGTGCGAACGCCTGATCGCTGGCGGCGCGCCGGGCATCCACTTCTACACGATGAACCAGAGCGCGCTGACGCTGGAGCTGTGCAGGCGGCTCAAGCTCGGCGCTTGATTCTGAAAGCAGCCACCACGCCCAACCCGGCCAGCAGCAACAGCGCGCTGGCCGGCTCGGGCACCGGTGAGATGCTGATCGCGCCCAGCGCCACCTGCGCGCTGCCGCGGCTGCTGTCGTCGCCGAAGAACACCAGGTTGGGCACCGTGTACGGCAGGCCGCCGCTGCGGTAGTCCTGCAGCGTGCCGCTGAACAAGGCCTGGCCGCCGGCGCTCACGCTGTAGCGGCCACCCTGCACCTGCAGCCGGTAGTCGGTGAAAGCCGCGGTGGTGTCGAAGCCGGCGCCCTCGCCCTGCACGAAGCGGTCGGCCGCCGATGCATCCACCGTCGGCACCCACACCCGGTCCTGCCAGAACGACAAGGCCACCGACTGCGCCGGATCGCTGCCCACCAGCAGCAGCGAGAAGCCGGCGCGGTTGGGGCTGCTATGGGTTTCCGCCAGCACCTGCAGTGAGAAGTCGACTGCATAGCCCGCGTTGCCGTCCAGCGCCACCGGGCTGAGCCGGGCGTTGCCGAAGGCCACCACGCCGCTGCCGGTGGTGTCGATCGCCAGCCGGCCGCCGCTCAAGTTTTGCGTGCCCGGCGCCGCGCCGCTGGTCGCGCTGGTCAGCCAGCCCTGGGCCGCAGGCAGGCTGCCGGCGGCCGGGTCGTACAACACCACCGCCTGCGCGGCCGGAGCCGCGGCCCACAGCGCGGCGCATGCAGCCGCCCACCGCAGCGGCCGACTGACGTGAACAGACATGGCATGCGGGCAAGCGGTCATGGCGTTCTCCTAAAGCATCAGGGGCCGTCGGCATCGACGTCGCTGACGACGCCGTTCTCGTTGAGCATCGCGTCCAGCGGCACGTCGTGCGGCTCGGGCGTCAGCCAGGGCAGGTAGCCGTGGGCATAGCCTACGCCCACGGTGTAGGGCCGCGGCTCGATGGCGGCCAGCGTGCGGTCGTAGAAGCCGCCGCCATACCCCAGGCGCAGGCCCTTGGGGCCGTAGCCCACGCAGGGCACCAGCAGCATCTGCGGCGTGAACTGCTCGGTGTCCTTGGGCTTGGGAATGCCGAAGGCGTCTTCTTCCATCGGGCAGCCGGGGTACCAGACATGGAAGCGCAGCTGCTTGGTCTCGCGGTCAATC
The DNA here is from genome assembly GCF_964001545.1 of uncultured Aquincola sp. Lineage (NCBI taxonomy): Bacteria > Pseudomonadati > Pseudomonadota > Betaproteobacteria > Burkholderiales > Sphaerotilaceae > Aquincola > uncultured Aquincola sp. The sequence continues at coordinate 5,209 of NZ_CAXFDV010000223.1, read as the reverse complement.
ACCGGCAGGCCGATGCGGCGCTCGGGCGCACCTTCGGTCCAGCGGTAGAGCGCGGGCAGCGCATCGAATTCGCCCTTGATCGGCCAGTAGGCGCCGATCGTCTGTTCCTTGCGGGTCACCAGCCACACCCGCAGCACCTGCTGCAGGTGCATGGCGCGCTCATGCCGGTCGATCATGGCCAGCCGCTCGGCCTGCAGCTGCCGGCGCAGCAGCTTCTTGTCGCGGGGGGGGTCCAGGCTGAAATCGGGCATCGGCATGGTGGCGGGCAGGTCGACAGTGACGGGAGCTGCGATTGTGGCTGCCACAACCTGCCTAGACTGCGCCGATGCGCGCCGCCACCCCGCCAGCCTCGCCGGCCGATGCCTTCGTCCAACACTGCATCGAGCTGCTGTCGCCGCTGGGCCGGGTGCGCGCCAAGCGCATGTTCGGCAGCCATGGCCTGTACCTGGACGAGCACTTCATCGCCATCGTGGTGCAGGAGCAGCTCTACCTGAAGGTCGACGCCACCACCCAGCCACAGTTCGAAGCCGCCGGCGGCGAGCCCTTCGTCTACAGCCGCAAGGGCGAGCCCACGCAGCTGGGGTTTTTCACGGTGCCCGCTGAAGCCCTGGAAGCGCCCCCGCTGATGGCCCCCTGGGCCAGGCTGGCGCTGCAGGCGGCGCTGGCAAAGGGGCGGCGGAAGCCGCGGGCAGGCCGCGGTTGACCGCCCTCAACCCGCGCAGGCCGCCGCTGGCGCGCCCCACTGCACCGAGCGGCGCAGGCTTTCCAGCGTGCCGGCCGTGCGCTGCCAGGCGCTGCGGCCGGGCACCTGGCGGGGTTGCGGTGCTTCCAGCAGCTGGAAGCTGGCGGGGCCGCGGCCTTCGACCACGGCGCTGATGCCCGCGCCCAGCGCAAAGCCTTCGCCGGGCTGCAGCCACACATCGCCGGCGGTGGCTTCGGGGCTGTCGGTGAGGGTGAGCCAGAGCTGCCCTTCCGTGACCGCGATCCAGCGTGCATGGCCCGCTGCGGCGATGGTGCGCGCGGCGCCGGCCGGCAGCGCGACCGACCATGCAGCCGCGCTGGTGGCTTGAGGAAAGCTCATCAATGCGTGGGCCATGACATACTCCTGAAGAAGTGGTGTGAGAGGGATTCTGGTGGTGCCGCCGCTTTGTGTCGAATGATGGATTTGCCCGCCATTGATGCTTTCTGATCATGAATAGACTGCGCCAGCGCCCGCTCGCCATCGGCCCGCTGCGCGCGTTCGAGGCGGTGGCGCGCCGCCTCAGCTTCAGCGGCGCGGCCGACGAACTCCACCTCACCCAATCCGCCATCAGCCGCCAGATCCGCGCGCTGGAAGACGAAGTGGGCGCGGTGCTGTTCCTGCGCGGCACCCGGCATGTGGAGCTCACCAGCACCGGCGCCACGCTGCTGCGCACGGTGGCGCCGCTGCTCGACCGGCTGGACGCCACGGTGCGGCAGATCCGCGTGACCAGCGGCCGGCGGCACGTGGGCGTCACCACCTTCGCCTCATTCGCTTCGCTGTGGCTGATTCCGCGGCTGCATTCCTTCCAGCGGCTGCACCCGGACATCGACATCCGCATCTCCGCCTCCGACGTGCTGGCCGACATGGACGACCCGGAGCTGGACGTGGCGCTGCGCTACTGCCACCCGAACGACGCGCCGCCCGGTGCCACCAAGCTCTTCGGCGAGGTGCTGACGCCCGTCGTGGGCCAGGCGCTGGCCGAGCAGGCCGAGCGCGGCCAGGCGCCGCCGCTGCGCGCACCCGCCGACCTGGCGCGCCACACGCTGCTGGAAGAAGACGACCAGCGCCCCAGCGCCGAGTACCTGAGCTGGCGCTACTGGCTGGCCCGGCGCGGGCTGCCGCACCAGGAGCCGCTGCGCTGGCTGTACATGAACTACACCCACCAGCAGGTGCAGGCGGCGCTGTCGGGCCAGGGCGTGGCGCTGGCGCGGCTGGCGCTGGTGCAGGAATCCATCCAGCGCGGCGAGCTGGTCGAGCCCTTCGGCGAAGCCGGCCGCGAACGCTCGCCCTTCACCTACTGGCTGGTGCACAGCGAAGCGGCGCTGCAGCGCAGCGAGCTGCGGCCGTTCATCGACTGGGTGATCGAGCAGGCGCGCGAGACGCGCCGCGCCGTCGGGGAACCAGACTGACCCGACAACGGCCGCCCCGCGTCAACCCGGGGCGAAGTTGCTGCGCTACATTCAAACGCGCCTGTCGCCATCCCGCGGCTCGGGGTGCGCTTTTGAGCCACCGACCGTGCTTTCCCTGTTGACGCCGCCCCGTCGCGGCGCAGCCCCATCCACCGCCTGCCCATGCCCAAGCCCCGCCTCCTTGCCACCCTCACCGGACTGGCCGCCGTCCTGCTGGCCACGGCCTGCGCCCCGATTGCCCAGGCGCAAGGGGCCGACGGCCTGGTGACCGAGGCGCGGGAGGCCGCCCGCAAGCGCGACAAGGTGCGGCTGGTGGCGCTGCGCGACGCCGCCCAGGCGACGCGCCACCCGCTGGCGCCCTGGGTGGACTACTGGGAGCTGGGCAGCCGACTGAACGAGGTGCAGCAGTCCGACCTGGAAGCCTTCTACGCCCGCTGGCCCGGCAGCTACGTGGAAGACCGGCTGCGCAACGATTGGCTGCTGGAGCTGGGCCGCCGCCGCGACTGGGCCAACTTCAGCCGCGACTTTCCGCGCTTCCGGATGAACGACGACCGGCAGGTCACCTGCTATGCACTGCTGACCGCGCACCTGGGCGGCCAGCCGGTGCGCGACGCCGCCCTGCCCGCCTGGCGCGCCCAGCGCGACATGGACGACGGCTGCGCGCTGATGGCCGCCACGCTGTTCGAGGCCAAGGTGTTCACCAAGGACGACGTGTGGACCCGCATCCGCGACGCCGCCGAATACAACAAGCCGGCCGCCGCCCGCTCGGCCGCGGCGCTGCTGGGGCCGACCACGGCCACCGCCATTGCCGAAGCGTTTGCCAGCCCCGCCAAGCCGCTGGGCCGCAAGAGCGTGGTGATGGGCCACGACACCGCAGAAGTGACGGCCGTGGCCCTGGTGCGCATGGCCGCCGACGACCCCGACAACGCGGTGGCGCTGCTGCGCGCCCGCTGGGGCCGGCTGCTGCCGCAGGGCCAGGCCGGCTGGGTGTGGTCGCAGATCGGCCGCAGCTACGCGCAGCGGCTGGCACCCGACGCAGTGACCGCCTTTGCCGAGGCCTTTGCCCAGCGCGACCAGAAGCCCCGCGCCGCCGATTCGCAGTGGACCAACGAAACCCTGGCCTGGGCCGTTCGCGCCGCCATCCGCTACCCGGCCGCCGAGCGCTGGACGATGGCCGCGCAGGCCGTCAGCGAGATGGGCGTGGAAGAACAGGCCGATGCCGGCTGGCAGTACTGGAAGGCCCGTGCGCTGAAGGCCACCGCGGTGGAAGGCCCGCGCGGCGACAAGCAGCGCGCCGAGGCGGAGCAGATCCTGCAGACCATCGCTTCGCCGCTGAGCTTCTACGGCCAGCTGGCCACCGAAGACCTGGGCCGCACGCTGGCGCTGCCGCCGGCCCCCGCGCCGCTGACGGCTGAAGAAAAAGCCGCCGCCCGCAACCACCCCGGCCTGCAGCGGGCGCTGCAGCTCATCGGCCTGGGCCTGCGCAGCGAAGGCGTGCGCGAGTGGAACTTCAGCCTGCGCGGCATGAGCGACCGCGAGCTGCTGGCCGCCGCCCAATGGGCCTGTGAGCGCGAGGTGTGGGACCGCTGCATCAACAGCAGCGACCGCACCCGCAACGAGTTCGACCTCGAGCAGCGCTACCCGATGCCGATGCGGCAGAACGTGCTGGCCGCGGCCAATGCCATCGGCCTGGACCCGGCCTACGTGTACGGCCTGATCCGCCAGGAATCGCGCTTCATCATGGATGCGCGCTCCAGCGTCGGCGCCTCGGGCCTGATGCAGATCATGCCGGCCACCGCCCGCTGGACGGCCAAGAAGATCGGCCTGGACTACAGCGCCGACATGATCACCGACCGTGACACCAACCTGAAGCTGGGCACCGCCTACCTGAAGCTGGTGCTCGACAGCTTCGACGGCTCGCAGGCCATGGCCGCCGCCGCCTACAACGCCGGCCCCGGCCGCCCGCGCCGCTGGCGCGAAGGCGCCACCAGCGAAGCCGCCGCCTGGGCCGAGAACATCCCGTTCAACGAAACGCGCGACTACGTCAAGAAGGTGCTGTCCAACGCCACCGTCTATGGCGCGCTGATCAACGGCAAGCCGCCCGCGTTGAAGCCCCGCCTGGGCGGGCCCATCGGCCCGCGCACCGGCGGCACCGGCGACCGCGACATGCCCTGACCTCTCACACGTTCATTCATCCGGAGTTAAAGACCCATGCGCAACATCCTGGTGCTCGGCGGAACCGGCTTCGTCGGCCGCGCGGTGGCCGAGCGGCTGGTGCGCCGCAGCGGCGGCGCCGGCGGCCGCATCGTGGTGCCCACGCGGCGCTACTACCGCGGCAACCACCTGCGCTCGCTGCCCACGGTGGAAGTGGTGCAGGCCAACGTGAACGACCCGCAGCAGCTGGCCCGGCTGGTGGCCGGCTGCGATGCGGTGATCAACCTGGTGGCCATCCTGCACGGCAATGAAGAAGCCTTCCGCCGCACCCACGCCGAACTGCCGCGCCAACTGGCCGAGGCCTGCCGCGCCGCGGGCGTGCGCCGGCTGCTGCACGTCAGCGCGCTGGGCGTGAGCCCCGACGCGCCTTCGCGCTACCTGCGCAGCAAGGCCGCCGGCGAGGCGGTGCTGGCCTCCTCGGGCCTGGACGTGACCATCCTGCGGCCCTCGGTGCTGTTCGGGGCTGAAGACCGCTTCACCAACATGTTCGCCGGGCTGCAGGCGGTGTTCCCGCTGATGCCGCTGGCCGGCGCCGACGCCAAGTTCCAGCCCTGCTGGGTGGACGACGTGGCCGAGGCGCTGGTGCGCTGCCTCGACCGGTCCGAGACCATCGGCCAGACCTACGAATGCGCCGGGCCCGATGTCTACACGCTCAAGCAGCTGGTGCAACTGGCCGGCCGGTGGGCGGGCCATGAACGCCCGGTGATCGGCCTGCCCGGCCCGCTGGGCCGGCTGCAGGCGGGCGTGATGTCGCTGCTGCCGGGTGAGCCGCTGATGTCGGGCGACAACCTCGATTCGATGAAGGTGCCCAACGTGGCCACCGGCACGCTGCCCGGGCTGCAGG
>NZ_CAXFDV010000222.1:0-10788 GCF_964001545.1 uncultured Aquincola sp. | reverse complement strand
TCGCTCGCGCGGGCGCGGGCGCAGCACTCCTGCGCGCAGGCCAGCGCCAGCTCGAAGCGGCCCAGCTCGCAGGCGCCCAGCGTCACCCAGCGCAGCAGGTCGTCGCGCCAGGCGCCGTGCTGCGGCGCCTGCAGCAAGGCCAGGGTCTGCGTGCCCAGCTCCAGCAGCCCCGGCAGATCGCCCAGCCGGTACAGGCAGAAGGACAGCAGCACCCCGGCCTCGGCCCGCGCATCGGCATCGGCGGCCGGGCTGTGCCAGGCCCGCAGCGCGTGCTGGCGGCCGGCGTCGAAGGCGGCCCGGTCGCGTGCGTCGCGCGCCGCGGCCAGGGCCTGGGCCACGTCCTGGGCGCTGAGCGCAGGCGGGCGGGCAAGGGGTTCAAGCAGGGAGGAATGCACTTCAGGGCGGAAGCTTACGCCACCGCCCGCCGGTGGCGTCACTTGGCGGCCAGACCCAGCTTCTCGATCAGCTTCTTGTCCTTGGCAAAGGTTTCGGTGGCCCAGGCGCGGTATTCGTCGCCGGTGCGGTACCACACCTCCTGGTTGAGCTGGGCCATCACCTCGGCGTGGCGCGGGTCGTCCAGCGCCTTCTTGAAGGCGTCGTGGATCGTCTTGACCACGGCCGGGTCCATGCCCTTGGGGCCCACCAGGCCGTAGGGCGAGGTGGACACCACGCCATAGCCCAGGTCCTTGGCGGTGGGCACGTCGGGCCAGCGCTTGGTGCGCTTGTCGCCGAAGGTCAGCAGCAGGCGCATCTGGCCGGCATCGACGAACTTGTCCCAGCCGGTGGCGTCGCTGGCGGCCATCACGTGGCCGCCGATCAAGGCCTGCATCTGGTCGGCGTTGCCCTTGAAGGGCACATGGTTCAGCTGGATCTTGGCGGCTTCGGCCACTTCTTCCATCAGCAGGTGCGGGCTGGTGCCGATGCCGGTGGAGCCGTAGTCGATCTTGCCCGGTTCCTTGCGCGCCGCAGCCACGTAGTCCTGGAAGGTCTTGTAGGGCGAATCGCTGCGCACCACGAAGCCGAAGGTGTAGCCCGAGGTGCCCATGATGAAGGTGAAGTCGTTCAGCGGATGCCACTGCGTCTTCTGCATGTGCGGGATGCGCAGCATGCCCATCGGGTACTGCGAGATGGTGTAGCCATCGGGCTTGGCGGTCAGGGCCATTGCGCCCGGGCCCAGCGTGCCGCCGGCCCCCGGCTGGTTCTGCACGATGATGTTCTGGCCCAGGTGCTTGCTGGCCAGCTCGGCCAGCAGGCGGTGGTGGCGGTCGGTGGAGCCACCGGCCGGCCAGGGCACGATCAGCGTGATCGGCCGGCTGGGGTAGGCCTGCGCGCGCGCGGCGGCAAAGGGCGCCAGCGCGGCGGCGCCACCGGCGGCGGCCAGCAGCGTGCGGCGGCGCAGAGCACCGGAGGTGGCGGTCGGGGTGGGGGTGGGCTTCAAGGGTGGGCTCCTTCAGGGTCGGCAAGAAACGGGAAAGCCGGCGGTTGCCGGCAGGCCCCCGCACGCAGGCGGGGGCAGGGGGTCAGAGCGTCATGCCTGGGCGGGGTTCACCTCGCGCGGGACACCGGTTCGGCCGGCATCGGCTGGCCGCCCGGGCCGGCCGCAAAGGTCAGCCAGCTGACCGCCGGCTGCTGGCCCACGCCGGGCTTGCTCCAGTCGCACACGCCGGTGGTGAACACCGCCTGCAGGCGGCTGAGCTGCGCGGCGTTGAGCAGGCCGTTGTAGTCGGCCACGTTCACCGGCTTGAGCTGGCACTTGAGCACGTCTTCGGTCAGCGGGCCACCGGCCACCTGCCGCGGCGAAGCGGCCTTGCGCAGGTACGGGTCGGCGTCGCAGGCGGCGGTGTCGGTCACCTTGGTGGCCTGCGCCGCATCGCTGCTCAGCACGCAGTAGTCGCTGGCGCCGGCGGGCTTGGCGGCCTTGAGCTTCTGCTGGATCGTCGAGCTGCTGCTGTCGGCCTTGAGCTTGGTCAGCCACTCGTCCATGGTCAGGAAGGCGCTGGTGGCCATGGCCGTGGACGGCGTGAAGCCGCTGCGGCCGAAGCGCCAGATCACCTGGTTGTCATGGTTGCCGTTGGCCTTGTCCAGCCGGTCGCGGATGCTGAAGCTGCGCCACTGGTGGTGGATGCCCACCAGCGCCTGCGGGAAGGCGGTGATGCCCGGCGGCACGTCGATCAGCGAGTCGTCATAGCCACGCATGTCGATCACCGCCGTCTTGGCCAGCTGCTGGCCGCTCATCACGATGCCGGCCTTGTAGGCGATGTCCAGCGCGGTGGTGTCGGCCTGCGAGCGGGCGGCCACCAGCTGCGAGTCCTTGTCCACGCCGCCGATGATCTCGTTGAGCGTGACGAACTCTTCGCCGCTGATGGCGCCGTCCATCAGCGCCTTCAGGCCGTACTGCACGCCGGTGTTGTCGCGGGTTTCGCGCGAGCGGTTGCCGTCGCCCGACTTGCCCCAGATGGAGGTGGCCCAGTCCCAGGCGCTGCAGCGCGCGCCGTTGGGGTTGCTGGTCTTGTCGAACACCTGGCTGGTGGGCAGCTGGCAGTTGTTGGTCAGCGTGCTGGCCTGGCTGATGGCGCCGGTGGTGTTGTCCACCACGGTGCGGGTGAAGTAGTTGCCGACCTGCGCATTGGTGCCGAAGCGGTTGTACCAGGCATGGCAGCCGGTCTGGTCGCGGTGGCCGTTGATGGCCGCCTTCTTAGCATTGGCCTGCGCAGGCGTCAGGCCGGCGTTGGTCATCAGGTTCAGCCAGGCGGGCTTCTGGTAGGCCTCGACCAGCAGCACGCAGTCGTTGACTTCGAGCAGCGTCGATTCCGAATCGGGGTAGGCGCAGGAGATGGTCATGCCGTCCAGCAGCCCCGGGGCGATGGACGCGTTCATGTTGGCGTTGATCGAGCCGCCCGAGCAGCCGCTGCCCATCGTGTACTTGATGGAGCCGTAGCTGTCGCTGATGTGCTCCTTCATCATCATGACCGTCTCGGTCATCATCACGCGGTTGGAGTTCTGCAGCGAGTCGGTCAGGCTGTTGGCCACCACCATGAAGCCACGCGACAGCGACTTGTCGTCGGTCCACGCGGTGGCGGGGCGGAACTGCCGGCGCGGCTGGCCGGTGCTGGCGCCGAACTGGTAGAGCACCTTGCCGTTCCACTGCGCCTGCGGCGCCACCGGCGTCCAGGGCTTGGCGGGGTCGAACAGCACCGCGATGTCGTAGATGCCGCGGTTCATGGTGCCGCGCTCCACCCGCACGATGTAGGGCACGCTGGCGCCGTTGTCGGTGGTGGTGGTGGCCAGGTCGGCCGGGGTGCTGCCCACGGTGTAGGGCTTGAAGCAGGGGTTGGCCGGCGGCGTGGCCGCAGCGGGCGGCGTGGTGGCGTCGAACGGCACGTTCGGCGTCGGGTCGGGCAGCGCAAAGCTGCAGTTGGCCGCCGTGGTCTTGTAGTACAGCTTGTATTCGGTGGCGATGTTGCACTGCGCATCCACCGCCGCGGTGCCCAGGCCGCTGGCATGGGTGGCGGGCTGGGTGCCGTTGGCCGCCTGCGGCGTGGGCGTGGCGCACACGTAGGGCACGGTCTGCGGGCCCGAGATGATCGGGCCGCCGCGGCCGGTGTTGGTGATCTTCAGTTCGGCGGCGCTGGCGCCGCGGCTGCTGGCCACCAGCGTGTTCTCGCCGGCGGCCAGGCCCGTCACCAGGCCGGTGAGGCGGCCATCGCGCAGCGCGAAGGCGCTGGTCACGTCGCGGCCGCCCACTTCCACCTTCAGGCCATCGGCCTGGGCGCCCGAAGGCAGCACGATTTCCACCATCGCGTCGCCGTCGGTCACCAGGTCGGCGCGGGTGGACAAGGTCTTGATCTGAACCGGGGGATCGTCACTGCCATTGCTGCCGCAGCCGGCCAGCAGCATGATCGCCAGGGCGATCGGGGTGGCGCACAGCGCCGTGCCAGGGTGGTACTTCTTCACCTGTCGTCTCCTGTGTCGCGCCAGGGCGGCGCTGTCTTGTGTGGGGCCGGGTTTATTCCGCTGTGCGGACAATGCGGGGGCAGGCCCAGTGTGATCCTAGACGGCGCAGGACACGGGTGTAAACGCGGAGTTAACCCGCAGGCCTTGTCGCCGCCGCGACAGCGCGCCGGTGGCCAGTGGCACGCGCTTATTCCGCACAGCAGAGTAATATGGCCGCATGAGCCGCCAGCGCCAGACCGACAGCAGCACCCCCGCGAAGGAAGACCGCCGCTACGTCACCGCGCTGGCCCGCGGGCTAGAGGTGCTGCGCTGCTTCAAGCCGCAGGACCGCTGGCTGTCGCACCAGGAAATCGCCCGCCGCACCGGGCTGCCGCAGGCCACGGTCTCGCGGCTCACCTTCACGCTGGTGCACCTGGGTTACCTGCGCCACCAGGCCGACAGCGGTCACTATGCGCTGGCCGGCGGCGTGCTGGCGCTGGGTTTCAGCATGCTCAGCAACTTCGACATCGCCCGCATCGCGCGGCCGGTGATGCAGGCGCTGGCCGACGAGGTGGAAGCCGCGGTGTCCATGGGCCTGCGCCACCAGCTGCAGATGGTGTACGTGGCCCACTGCCGCGGCGCCGGACGGCTGACGCTGGGGCTGGACGTGGGCGCACGCCTGCCGCTGCCCGACACCGCGATGGGCCGGGCTTTGCTGGTGGCCTTGCCCGAGGCCGAGCGCGAGGCGCTGTGCACCCAGCTGCAGCAGGCCCAACCGCGCGACTGGCCGCGCCAGCGCCGCGCCATCGAGCTGGCGCTGGCCCAGCATGCCGCGCACGGCTACGTGCTGTCGGAGCAGGACTGGCAGCGCGACATCAGCGCCATCGGCGTGCCGGTGGAAGTGGGCGATGGTCGGCCGCCACTGGCCTTGACCATCGGCGGGCCCAGCAGCTACCTGGCGCATGAGCTGCTGCTGCGGCTGGGGCCGCGGCTGGTGCGGGCCTCGGCGCAGATCAGCCGGCAGATCCACCAAGGCGCAGCGTAGGCGGTCGCGTGACGGTGCCGGCGGTGGCGGTGGCGGTGGCCTGCGACACCTCGGCCAGCCGCGCCGCATCGGGAAAGTGGCGCGCGCGGTAGCGCGGCGGCTGGTCGGTCGTGGGCTCCAGCAGGTCGGCGAAGTGAGCCTGCAGGCTGGCCCAGGGCAGCGACAGCAGACGGGCTTCGCCCGCTTCCTGCCACATCAGCAGCACGTTGTCGGCCTCGGGCAGCAAGGTGTCCTGGCCGTCGCCCCAGGTGGTGTAGTTCACCAGCGTGCCGTCCCGCGCCTGCGCCACGCGGCAGCCCGCCACGTGCAGCCCGGGCAGTGCCTGGACCAGCGCCGCCTGTTGAACTTCGTAGGCCGCCACCCGATAGCGCAGCCGCAGCATCGCCTGCAGGGGTGTGGCGTCGCTGCTCGCCTCCTGGGGCTGCCAGGCCTGCGCCTGCAGCTGCAGCAGCTCGGGCGACAGCCAGCGCAACGGGCCGTCCAGCTGCCCCAGCGCCCAGGCCAGCATCGCCTGCGGGCCCTGCGGCTGGTCGGCCGAGCTCAGCAGCAGCGCCTCGCGGAAAGGCACCATCACCAGCGGCTGGCGCGCCGGGCCGCGGTGGATCACCTCGGGCAGCAGCACGCGCGAGCTGTCGTAGACATCGCCCCAGTGGCCACGCCACACGCCCGGCACCAGCTCCTGCCAGCGGCCGTTCGTCGACTCGTTGCGCAGGTTGTCGAGGGCGTCGTCCCAGGCCTGCTCCCACGGCACGCCCCAGGCGTCCAGCAGGCTCTGCTGCACATAGGCCATCGTGGTCGGCTGGTCGATCACCATCGCCACCGACAGCTCGCCCTGCCAAGGCCGGTGCACCAACACCTGCCGGGCCTCGGGGACCTGCGCCGCCGCGTTTTGCAGGGCGGCGGCCAGCTGCTCCCGGGTGCGCAGCACCGGCCGCAGGTGGGGGCGTGCGCTGGCGTAGTCGGTGGGCAGCGCCAGGCCGGTGGTCAGCAGCCCGTGCAGGTAGTCGTGCAGCAGGCCTGGGCGTTGGCGCCGCGGCGCCGCTTGCCACTGCGGCCACAGCCGCCCGAGCTGGATGCGGTGATGGCCGCCGTCGGGCATGTGGATGTTGAGCAGCATCAGCACCGGCTCGACGTCGAAGCGAGTGATGCCCCGCTGGCGTAGCCAGCGGCCGGCGGCTTCCAGGAACCGGGGCAGGGTGGGGCGGCCGAACAAGGTGTCGAGGAGTTTCATATTTGCGATTTCGGAATCGCAAATACGCAGATTCAACGCCGGTGTGTGCGGTTGTTCACGCTAGGGGTGCGCGCAGGGCGACGATGCAGCCGCGCACCGGCTGGCGCTGCTCTTCGCGCAGCACGCAAGGGCTGGTGCTGGCCACCGCCAGCCCATGCAACGCGGCCAGCCGCTGCAGATAGGCCAGGCTGTGCGCATAACGCAGCTGGGCATTGAGGCGATAGTCGGCACCGTCGTCTGCGGTTTCCACCGAAAACGCCAGCACCGCGCCCGGCCGCAGCCGGGGCCGCAGCGCCGCGAACAGCGGGCCCAGATCGCCCAGGTAGATGAAGGTGTCAGCCGCCACCACCAGTTCGTAGTGGCGGGCGCTGGCCTGCAGGTGCTGCACCACGTCGGCATGGGCCAGCGTGTCGTACACGCCGCGGGCGCGGGCGGCGTCGATCATGGTCTGCGACAGGTCCACGCCTTCCAGGTGGCGGGCCGGCGGCTTCAGCCGCGCGCCGCACAGGCCGGTGCCGCAGCCCAAGTCCAGCGCCCAGTCGGGCACGGCGCCCGGCGGCTGGCCGGCCTGCCAGGCGGCCCGGGCGGCATCGGCCACGTGTTCATGCGCGCGGTAGTGCAGCACGTTCAGCAGGTGCGGCTCGAAGTCGTCGGCGTAGCCGTCGAACAGCGCGCGCACGTAGTGGGCGGGTGCCGACTGCGGGGCCGGTGCGTGGCCCAGCGCCGCCAGGAAATAGCGGTTGGTGTCGGCATCGTCGCCCAGCGCCAGCGCACGCTCGAAGGCGGCCCGCGCCTCGTCGCGCTGGCCCAGGTCTTTCAGCAGCTGGCCCAGCTGGCTCCAGGCCGCGCCCAGGTCAGGGTCGGCCGCCACCGCCCTGCGGTAGCAGGGCAGGGCTTCGGCATGGCGGTCCAGCATCTGCAGCGTCTGGGCGCGCAGCAGCCAGGCCGGGGCGCGTTGCGGCTGGTGGTCGAGCAGGCGTTCCAGCACCGCCAGCGCCTCGGCATGGCGGCGCAGGTGGCCCAGGCTCAACGCGCGGTAGAACTGGGCGCTGCCGCTGCGTGCATCCAGCGCCAGCGCCCGCTCGAAGTTGGCCAGCGCTTCTTCATGGCGGCCCAGCTCGCCCGCGGCCAGGCCGCGGTGCGTCCAGGCATCGGCATGCTGGGGTTCGGCGGCCAGCGCCATGTCCAGCGCCTGGATGGCGGCTTCACGCTGGCCCAGCTTCAGGCGCGCGGCGCCCAGGTTGATCAGCACCGACACCCGGCCCGGCGCCAGTGCCAGCGCGGCTTCGAAGCGCTCGGCCGCTTCCGCGAAACGGCCCGCCTCATGGTGGGCCACGCCTTCGAGGAACAGCGTGCGGGCCGCCGCGAGCGCGGCCTCGCTGCCGGGCGTGGGGCTCAACGCAGCCGCAGGTTCAGCTGGTCGACCAGCGGTGCCCAGTCGGCGTCCTCGCGCCACTCTTCCTTCAGGAACTGCGCCTGCGCGGGCGTCCAGAAGGGCGCGTCGCTCAGCAGCATGTCGGGCGGCAGGCCCCGATGGGTGGCGATGAATTGCTCGATCTCCTGCTGACCATCGGGCAGGCCCAGCTGGCTGAACAACTCGCCCAGGTCGTGCACCGGTGCGTCCATGCGCCACTCCTCTTGATGTTGGATGGCCCGCACGCTACCAGCCCTGCCGGCCGGCGGCTGTAGGACAAGCGCGTCAGCGCAGCGGCGGGGCAGCACACAATACCGTCTGACGCGACGCTGGCCCGGAGGAATCGATGCGGTGGACCCAACGTGGATGACAGGCAGGTGCTGCCCCCGATGACGTCGCCCACGTCCACCTGGTCCATCCGCATGATGCTGACGGCGCTGGTGGCCGCCTGCGTGATGCCCGCCGCCATCGCGGCCGGCCTGCTGCTGGTGCACGACTACGGCCTGCAGCGTGAACGCCTCTACCGCCAGGAGCTGCTGCTGGCGCAGGGCGCGGTGGCCGAGATCGACCGCGAGCTGGGCCGCATCGGCGCGGTGCTGGAATCGCTGGCCACCAGCCACGAACTGGCCGACGGCCAGCTGGCCCGCTTCCATGAACGCGCCAGCCAGACGCTGGCCGTCGGCCTGGTGGACAACTACGTGCTGCTGACGCGCGATGGCCGCCAGCTGCTCAACACCTTGCAGCCCTACGGCACGCCGCTGCCGCGCGCCACCATGGGCCCCGACCTGGCGCGGGTGTTCGAGCGCGGCGAGATGACGGTGACCAGCCTCTTCGTCAGCACCGTGAGCAAGGAACATGCGCTGTCGGTGGCGGTGCCGGTGTGGCGCGACGGCAAGGTGGTGCAGGCGCTGGCGGTGGGCCTGTCGCCCGCGCGGGTGGCCGGCCTGCTGCGCCGCCACAACCTGCCCGAGGGCTGGGTGGCGGCGGTGGTCGATGGCCGTGGCACCTTGATCGCCCGTTCGCTGGACAACGCGCGCTTCGTGGGCAGCGCAGCGCCGCCGGAGCTGGTGGACGCCATCGTCAGCCGGCGCGAAGGCGTGTTCGACAGCCGCACGCAGGAAGGCTTCGACGTGGTCACCGCCTTCAGCCGCTCGATGGTGGCCGACTGGAGCGTGGCCGTCGGCGCGCCGCATTCGGAGGTCACGCGCCAGCTCTACCGCTCCATGGCCATCGCCGCGCTGGGCGTGGCGGCGGCCATCGGCATCGGCATGCTGGTGGCGCTGGGCTGGGCCCGGCGGCTGGCGCAGTCGGTGCAGGGGCTGATCGGCCCGGCCATGGCCCTGGGCCGCGGCGAGCTGGTGGCCGCGCCCCGCACCGGCCTGCGCGAGGCCGATGCCGTGGGCCGCGTGCTGGAACAGGCGTCCAAGATGCTGGCCCATGCGCAGCACCTGGCCCACACCGATGCGCTCACCGGCTTGAGCAACCGGCTGCTGTTCGAGGCGCTGGCCCACCGGCAGCTGATCGACGACCAGCGCAACGGCCAGCGCCGCGTGCTGCTGGCGCTGGACCTGGACGGCTTCAAGGCGGTGAACGACCAGCACGGCCATGCGGTGGGCGACCAGGTGCTCAAGCAGGCCGCGCAGCGCATCGTCGCCAGCCTGCGCTCGGCCGACGTGCCGGCGCGCCTGGGCGGCGACGAGTTCGTGGTGCTGCTGAGCGACACCGCGCCCGATGGCGCGGCCATCGTGGCCGAGAAGCTGGTGCGTGCGCTGTCCGAGCCCTACCCGGGCGTGCGCCAGGCGGTGTCGGCCAGCGTCGGCATCGCGGTGGCACCGGCCGCCGGCGCCACCGTGGCCGACCTGATGCGCCGCGCCGACGAAGCCTTGTACGAGGCCAAGCGCGCCGGCAAGCGCCGCTGGGTGGCCCGCACCTGAGGCCCGCAAACCTCCCTCGTGGCCCGGCGATTGCTTTCGCCCCGCCCCGTCGTCTGCAGGAAAACCCGGGGTGCTTTAACACGAAGTTCAGTTCGCTTTGTCACACCACATGTGATGAATTACCGTAAGGTAGCCCGGTTCGTGTAAAAAATTCTGAAACCGGGGGAACGTCGTTTGCTGCAGGTCGACCAGGTGCTCAGCACCGGCTGTGAATATTCACCATCCAGCTTCAGCAGCATGATCTCGATGGACGGACTGCCATCGGCGTTGATCGCGCGCAACAGCTCGTGGGTGCGCCAGGAAGCGGCGTTGCTGGCGCGCAAGCTGCCTTCCAACGTAGAGCGGGCCGACCTGATCCAGGTGGGCCTGATCGCCGTGGCGCAGGCGGCCTTGGGCTTCCGGCACGAAGGCGACGCCAACTCCGAAGAAGGCCGGGCCGCCTTCGTGCGCTATGCCCGCGCCCGCGTGCGCGGCGCCATGCTGGACGAGCTGCGGCGCATGGACGTGCTGCCGCGCGGGGAGCGCCGCCGCATCAAGGTGGTGGAGATCGCGCGCGAACGCTGGTTTGCGCTGCACGGCCGCAGCCCCACGCTGGCCGAACTGAGCGAAGCCTGCGGGCTGGGCATCGACGAGGTGGCCGAGCTGGAACACGCTGCGCTGCGCGCCCGCCCCGAAAGCCTGGGCGGCCGCGACGACGACGAAGACGCGCCCGCGCCCCACCGCGAGCCCGCCACCGGCCGCGACGAGGTGGAAGCGCGGGTGGACACCGCGCTGCTGCTGCGCCGGCTGGAGCGTTTTTTCGCCCGCCTGCCCGAGACCGACCGCCAGGTGATCGACGCCTACCTGGGCGTGGGCATGACACCGGTGCAACTGGCCGATTCGCTGAGCCTGAGCCCTTCGCGCATCGCGCAGATGTATGCATCGGTGTGCAGGCGCATCGCCATCCACATGGGCCATGCGCCCGCGCGTGCGGTGGACCGCAGCGGCGCGGCCCCGGCCAGCGCCTTCGACCACCTGGTGGACGAGCGCGAGGCGCAGCTGGCCCGCGCGCCCGGGCATGCCGACTGGGGCAGCCTGCTGGAAGACGTGTTGAACGCCCCGGAGCGCCGCTTCCACGGCGAGACGGCTTCGGATCGCATCGTGGTGGGCCCCGGTACCCGTTGGGGCTGATCTGTTTACCGTTACGGGTTTCAGTCCAGCGCAAACACCTCATCGCCCGCCTCGGCCCGGC